>JACMKO010000601.1 GCA_014380065.1 Leptolyngbya sp. ES-bin-22
ACACACCCTTTGATCCCCATGTCCTAAACGTTGTGACGATCGCTATACTTGGCATCCTGAAATAGCGCTCATCTGCTTCAGGCACGGCTCAGAGCATGTCAAACGAATCTATGTAAGGATACTGAATCCTTTGCCAAATGAAACATTAATTGTGGGCTGTCTCTGCAATGCCGCTACATTGTCGTTAGCTGCCGTCACGCGACCATCGCTCCCGCCGTTTTCGGTGATGTGACGGATTCAGACGCTCAGCCCCAACCGTTAAGCTGAGGGCATCAGGGTTGCCAAAAGATATTTCCTGACACGGCAGGGCTGCAAGCGTATTCCATAAACGTGCAGTCTTTTACCCTGCCTCTCGCACTAAACTCATGCGATCGCCAACATGCTGCTAGAAATCGTCGCTACATTGCTGTTAGGCGGTCTATTTTTTCGCTGGGGTATACGCTTTGGTAAATTGCTGCTGCGCAAAGGAGCAACAGCCAACGATTTGTTTAAAGGTAAAACCTCACTTTCGCTGCTGTTTCTGGGACTCTATATCGGGCTGATTCTACTGGCGCTAAATGTGCCTCAAATGCAGTTCTTACCAGTGGAATGGCGAGTATATGGGATGCGGATTACTTGGACGATTATGCGTGCCGTGCTGCTAGGGTTTTGCGGTTTGGCGTATGTCGTAAGCTGGCAAACGGCACGAGTACAGGTAGTTGCCGTAGCGCTCATCGGTGTGCTGGGCGTAACTGGATTCAGTGCTGCGGAAGCTTATTTTCTAGCTCCAATTTACACATGGCTGCACAACAATCTACAGCCAAACGGGGTGTACAAGCAGACTTCTATGAGTAGCTGCGCCCCCTCTGCTCTGGCGACCGTCCTGCGGCGCTGGCAGATTGACGCAACCGAGTCAGGAGTCGCACGGCTGGCGAACACCAGTCGGTTGGGCACATCAATGCCACAGCTTATTGTGGCTGCTCATGAACTGGGCATGGACGGGGTAGAACTAGCGCCTACATGGGAGCAGATGCAGCGAATCAACCGCCCTGGAGTTCTCGGTGTTTGGCTCATAGATGGCGCACGCAAATTGCCCCATGCTGTCGCACTGTTAGAAATGAATAGTGAACAGGTTGCGATCGGTGATCCGGCGTGGGGCACCATTTATGCGCTGAACCGAACCCAATTTGCCAAGATTTGGCGACAGCAGTACGTACCGCTTTTTCGAGCCAGCGAGCGCTCCCTCCCACCCGACCAGGCAGCCGACTACCTACAGCGTCTCGGCTATCTCAGCCAGCCATCCCAAGATCTCAGTAGGGCTGTACGTCGCTTTCAAACGGCTGTTGGCATTGACGCTACAGGCGAACTTAATCCTCAAACGGTGCTATTGCTTACAGGGTCGTTCTTACAAGGCGTACCAACGCTGACACCAAACCAGGCACCGCAGTAGCAATGGCACAGTCATCAGCAAGGCAAGAACCGTGTTCACGTCGCTGGCTTAGTCATAGAGTCCCAACGTTGAGCGTTAAGGTGAAAATGCTCAATGGGTAAGGGCTGTGAGCGTGATGACTATTCCTATAAAACCTTGCTTCAAGCGATCGAACAGTTCAATCGTCTGATTTAAATAGTCTTACTTTCATGGCATATAAAACGCCAGTGTGAGCTACTTCTGGTATGTCTCTCTTAAGCATGAGTCTAAGCTTAATGGTTAAAGTTATAACTAAAGATTGCGAAAGCAGTTTTAAAGCTCTTGCAATTTATACATAAATTATTTTTGTGATGGCATTAATGACTAAGTTACCTTTTCAAGAAAGACAGCAGGCTCAAACTGAGTACATTCTTGTTGTGGATGATATGGCAGACAACTGCTTTTTACTCAAGACAATCTTAGAAGCGGAAGGCTACAACGTTGAAGTTGCCAGTAACGGTACGATCGCATTGGCTAAAGCAGAGGCTTTGCCCCCAACGCTGATGTTGCTGGATGTGATGATGCCTGACATGAATGGTTATGAAGTGACGCAGCGCGTGCGACAAAGTATCAAACTTGCAGACCTTCCTGTGGTGCTGATCACGGCGCACGATCAGGAGAGCGCGACGCTTGGAAAAGCGGTTGGGGCAAATAACTTCATCCGAAAACCCTTTGACTTTGACGAATTGCTTCGCCAAGTTCGGGTTTATGCGACTTAGAGACTTGCGGGTAAATACTATCCCAGCGTAGGGGCATTGCAGTGCAATGCCCCTACCAGGATTCTCGCGTTAATTGGTAGCTTATTTCTGCGCTTTTCCCATAGAGGTGATTTAAAAGTGTCTGACGATTGAAACTGCGCCTCGGTGAACGAAGGCTTACAGTGTTTTTTTTGTAAATAGATAGACATCATCGCGTTGATACGTTGACTGAAAGACTGAACTTTGCTGAAGTTGACTTAGCAATTGAGTGATGCACGATCGTGAGCAACTAATTCCTGGATGGCGGACATCTAGCAAAACATAATTAAAATCATTTAACGTTGCCGTATCAAACTCGTTTGAGATTAAGCGCACAAGAGAGCGGTGGGTTAAATGTGGAGCCGTCTGAGGATTTGTGAGTACACTTTCAGTCGTTTGGATCTTTGCGATTGCGTCTTGTGTTGCTTGCCAAGTATCGACTTTTATGAGGTAGCGATCACCAAAATAGCCAAACTTTGCTAAGGCTAAAAAGCAGATCATTGACCACAAAATAATGTTGCGGCTGCTCTGAATCCAGCTTTTCTTAGCTGCTACAGTAGCAATTACTACTAGCAAAAGAAAGGGCACGATCGGCACAGAATACTGATGCACGAGATCTTTCTGGGGTTGATACAGTGTGAGCAAATTCATAGCTAGCTGTGGCACTGCTGCGATGAATGGTGCAAGATGTTTGAACGAAAAACCCCAAATAACAGGTGCTAAAAGCAGACAAAAATACTCTAGATTCGGTAGTGTAAAGAGACGACTGAAGACTAGCCCTGGTTGAAAAATAAGGTTTTTAACAATCTCTAAAACAGAGTCACCTAGCCCTGCATAACGAAAGACGGCTTCAACTCCGGCTGGTCTAAAATGCGGAATCAGGACTTGGGTCGCAATCAGAAACCACGCGGTGCCAGCAAAAAGCGCGATCGCACCACATAATCGTTTTTTCTCAACCAGTAAAAGCCATAGCCCCATCGCCGCAACTGAAGGTGAGAGGGCATCCCGACAGCCCAAAATAAAAATAATGCCAACCGTGAACCATAGCGATCGTTGTTGTCGGGCTGCCAAAACAACCGCCAGAAAGACCGGCAATGCCATCACTTCAGGATGGAAATCAAACAGGTTGATATTAAAAACTAAGGGATAGAGAAGGTATACCAGTGCGATCGCCACCGCTTGATCTGGCTTCAGTCCAGCCTGTTTTGCTAGCTGCCATGCGGGTACTGCGCCCAAAGAAAGCGCGATCGCTTGAATTGCAAAGAGCCAAAAAACGCTGGGATAAAGCTTATATAACGGTGCTAATAGATAGAGTATCCAATCCGCATGTCCTCCTAAGAAGTGGAAACCCCAAAAGGAGACGATCGGCGGTTGCCCCCGACTGATCAAATAAATTGCCTGATCAAAATAGCCTAAGTCAAACGCTGCCGATTGAAAGAGCACGTGACGGCTACTGCTAGCAAGAAAGAGAATGGCTGCATGAATACCAACCAGCCACCCAACCGTTTTTGCCTGAGAGCTAATGCGATTGTCCGTAGAGTTTGATGAGTCAAGCTGCTGATCCATATCACTGAAGGGTTAATAGTTAGGCTTCCGGGTTTTAATCGCATTTATTGAACTCATCCAGCCAGCCTAAAGGATGCATGGACAGACTCAATCTTGTGAGTAGCTTGCGGCTGCTCGCTTCTACATTCGTGTCGCTTCGGATGTTAGCTGCCCGCACCACGATCGCCAAGACGACCAAGAGCGTTTTTAGGCTTTCCCAAAGTTGCTATCCAGCCTGCTTTGCTGTGGGCTTTGGGCTGACAGCAGGTGGTGTCGGTGTGGCTTTTAACTGTGGAGTCGTGCGAACGGCTGGTTTGCTCGGTGAGGGTTGCGGAAATCCCTGCGTCGCACGTGGAGAGGGCTTAGCAGGTACGGCGATCGGTGTGGGCGATGTGGTTAGAGTTGGGGTTGCCGTAGGGATGAGCGGTGATGCAGTAGGCGTGGGTGCAGGGCTAACGGCTGGTGCAGGTTGTTTTTCGCCAAGAATGCTTGTGTTGCCTGTATCAAAAACACCCGCGACACAAGCAATCATCAAGGTCGCGAGTGTCCCAACAAACAGAGCTTTCCAACCTAAAGCGGCGATATCCTTACGGCGCGAAGGTGCTAACGCGATCGTGCCGCCTACAAAAATCCCTACAGAGGCAAGGTGAGCAAAGCCAGAGAGCGCATAGCTGATGATCAGCACAGCCCGATCGCTGATGACCCGTTCACCGACAGGTAATGCTGCTGCTGCTGCCAATGCCTGATAGGGCGGAATCGCTGTTTCCGTCAAGCGTCGCCCAATGATGACCGACGACTGCCAAACTTCGTTTAAATCTAACGAAACGCCAGTCAAGAGGGTCAGCGGAAAGAACAGCACGCCCTCAATGTTTTGCAGCGTGACCACCTTAAACACATCTCCGATCGGACTCGGTAGCCCCGCCAGTCCTGCAAAAATTTGGTTGACTAACGACACCAAACCGACGATGAGAATCAGCACGGCGGCGATCGAGACTGCCATTCGTACCCCATCCAACGCACCCAAAATAGCGGCATCCATCGGACTTACACGCTCGATCGGCTCTCCTGCCACCGTTTCTGTCGGTGCTTCTTCCACAACATCGTCTTCATCAACCTGAATACGCGTCCGGGGAAACTCGTCGACTTTTGTCAGCGACTCAACCGACTTCAAGGAATTTTGCGGTAGCTTTTCCTCTACGGGAATGCCGCCTGCCGTCACAGGCACTTCCGTTTCGGGCACCAGAATTTTAGACAGCACGAAGCAAGCAGGAATCGCAATAATCGATGCCGACACCAAATGCCCCAAAATATTGGGGAAAACAGGTCGTAGGAAGCTGACGTAGATTGCCAGCGTCGATGATGCTGCGGTGCCAAAGCAACACGCTAGAATTGCCGCAATCTCACTGCGAGTCATTTTGGCAATAAAAGGCTTGACCGCGATCGCCGCCTCAATACCCACAAAAATATTTGCCGCACCGCTGAGAGACTCCGCACCGCTCAAGCGCATCGTAGAGTAAAACACTTTCGCAAACACGGCTGTAAGCCGCTGAATGATACCTAGATTCTCCAGCAGCGACATGAGTCCAGAGAAAAAGATCACCGCTGGCAGCGCTCGAAACGCCAGAATATAATTCAGCTTATCGGTGCCGCAAAAGCCTGGCAAAAAAAGCACTTGCGGTGGTGGACAGGCAGTTGCACCTGACGGTATGGCACGTAAAACAAATGGCTCTTGTCCTGGTAGGGGCACGATGTTAGACCCAAACACAAACCGTGCTCCTGCATCCGCAGCGGTAAAAACTCCATCCAAAAGCCCACTGAAGACTCTCAACGCCTCGCGGGTGAGCGGGAACTGAAACACCAGAAACCCCAGCACCAACTGCAACCCAATGCCCCCAATAATGACCCGCCACGGAATGACTCGACGATCTTCGGAAAAGAGCCATGCAACCAGGCAAAGCCCAAAGATGCCAGCGAAGGAGAGGAGATTAAGAATGGGCATAAACGAATGCTCCGCTATGAGAAGTTGGCGATCGCCCAGCTTGGCTTGGTGGTGACCACAACGATTGGTGAATGATTTCTCGGCTTCAAGCGCGCTATGTAATCGTCGATCGCCACCAGCCCACTAAGACAATACTCAAAAAATGACCCTTTGGCACTTGTGTTTTGATCAAGCGATCGAGCGTGGAGGGTAGGAAAACGGTGTAGTCAATAGTTCAGTGGTTAGTGGTCAAAACTAGCTCAAAACGCCTCACGCCTCTCTCTTACTGGTCAATTTCCACCGCTCACCTTAGTCTCTAGGCAGCCTGTGAGACAAAAGGCTGATAATAGATTGGTATACTTTCCTCCTGGTCTGCATGGAAGCGTTTGAGCTAACCACTCCCGATTGGACTAAACCTGCCGTTCACGCCACTGAGTTCTGCTGTCCTGCCTGTCGATCGTCCAGTAAAGACGCGAAACGGGTTTGGGTCAACCGACGATCGCCCGTCTACACCGAAGATCACCGTCGTAAGTGGCAGGAGTTCTATGAGTGCCAGTGTGCTCAGATTTGGTGGGCATGGAGCAGCGATCGTCCCCCTTCTGAACTTGCTGATAAAGAACGAGACATTCCCCCACCCCGATTTTTCAATCCCTTTGATGATCTGTAAAACCTACTATCTGTAGAACCTACTATCTGTAGAACCTATTAACAACGTTACAGTTGCAGTCCTTTTGTGGTTTGAGCACACGATCGCTTCTCGGTGCGTACTTGTGCATGAAGGCTGTTGCGCTCCCAAAACACGCCATCGGTATACCCTTGAATACAAGGATTAGCTTCAGCCAGGGCAAGGCGTTTTTCAGCGATACAGCAGTACAGCTCATCCAGTTCCACACCGATGTAGCGCCTGCCCAGCTTTTTGGCAACCACAGATGTAGTGCCCGAACCCAGGAAAGGATCGAAGACAACATCTCCAGCGTTAGAACTCGCCAGCATAATTTTCGCTACCAGTTTTTCTGGTTTTTGAGTAGGGTGATCCGTATTTTCTGGCATTGACCAGAAGGGAATGGTGAGGTCTGTCCAAAGGTTAGACGGATGCGTCAGGCGTACGTTTCCTGCTTCCGTCAAATCCCAATCTTTAGGATTGCCATTAACAGTATAGGGAGCCATCACCTTACGCTTGAGTTTGACGGCATCGACATTAAAGGTATAGGTATCGGAAACCGTGCAAAACCAAATGTCTTCAGACGCATTTTTCCAGTTTTTGGCGGCTCCACGCCCTTTTTCACGTTCCCACGTAATGCGATTACGCACCTGAAAGCGATGTTTGATGACATCAAAAACTGCTGGTGACGATCGCCAATCTGAACACAGATAGATTGAAGCAGTCGCTTTAAGGATAGGTTCAAGATCGGCTAGATATGTGTTTAGCCATTCTGCATACACGTCTAAATCGCGCCGTTTGAAGGTGCGATCATTAAACGTTTTGTTCAAGTTATAAGGCGGATCAACGAAAAGCAAATCCACAGATCGCGTCGGCAACCAGCCTAAGATGCCAAGTAAGTCTTGATGAATCGTTTGATTAATCACGTCTGCCAACGTAGCAGGTTGATGTAATTGAATGAGCTTCTGTTTGTAGGTCGATCGCTCGTCATCACTCAAGGTAATCGTTCGGTTCCGGGGAGCACGCGCTTTTTCTGGCAACATGGTTACAGGTCACACTGACTATTCTGTGAACGAGGAGCGAACCGTTTTGCTTGCTAAGTCCGACTGTCACAGCATCTCAGCTACGTTAACCCAACCTCACATCTTTGGCTGACAAACTTTGCGCGATCGACCTTGCAACGCTCAACCATTTGTCAGTCCTTGTTACGCTAAGCCTGCTTTGATTTGGAGTGAATGATCATGGGCATTGGCGAATGACTCAAAGAAAAGCGCGAGGAAATTATCGCCATTGCCGCTCAGCATGGTGCCTTCAACGTGCGTGTGTTTGGCTCGGTCGCGCGAGGTGAAGCCACTCCTGAGAGCGATATTGATTTTCTGATCGACTATTCCAGCGCACACCGTAGTCCCTGGTTTCCCGTTGGTCTCATTCACGAGTTGGAAGCGCCATTGGGGCGTAAAGTGGACGTTGCCACGGTCGAGGGCTTGAAAGACCGCAGTCGGACGCGAGTGCTGAGTGAAGCCGTGCCGCTATGAGGAGTTTGGGGAATTACAGGACGACGATCGTGCAAGAGTGCTTACTGCCCAACTTTGACCGATGAGAATTCCTTCTGATGCCATTATGCCGATCGAAAAGTTGTTTCAATACTTGTTGGTATTGAAACAACAAGACGATAAATCAAAGTTTTTGGCTCAAGCGGGCTTTACGTTGGAAAACTGGGAGGCATTACTTAGTGAAATTCGGTCTCTTGCTAAATCTGCCGAAGCTATTGAAGATAGAACCAATGAATACGGCACGTTTTATCGAGTGGACGGTGAGTTGAGGGGCGTGAATGGGGTTAATCTAGCAGTTAGAACCATCTGGCTTCAGCGAGAACTTGACAAACAGTTTCAATTCATGACGCTTAAACCTCGTAAGGAGTCTCAACGCGATGCTTGAACTCTATCAACGGATTGCTCTACGGCGTGATCTGCCAGAACATAGGCTTAAAGCTGGCGATGTGGCGATGCTAGTTGATTGTGTGCCTCATCCAACTGGAGGCGAAGATGGTTATGTGTTAGAGATTTTTAACGCTTTAGGTGAATCGATCGACGTGGTCATTGTTCCAATGTCAGATGTAAAAGCGTTGCAATCAGATGAAGTTATGACCGTTCGATCGCTCTCTCAGACAGGTTCCCTTTGATCTACCCGAATTGAAAGCGCAGATTGAAGTGATTCTACGATCGCTAGAAGGTTAAGGTACAATCGCTCCCATCATCCTCAAAGCGCTGTTCGCCCACGCCGACCAATTCCACAATGACCGTACGTGCGGGTGGTGTCCAGTTGCCTTGTCGAGCTTGAAGGTGGAGAGTGGTGCGTTCACCCTCTGCCGTGACACGATACGCCGTCGTTGCCCAGGCACCTTCCCGGTAGTCAAAACTGTGCCCATCATCTTCGTAGAGCATGTATTGTCCGTTGCCTGACCAGATACGGAGGCGAAGTTCGTCTAAGGGACGTTCGTCTACGTACTGCATCACAGGCTGCATGGGAATGATGGCTCCGGCTTTGACGTAGAGCGGCATTCGTTCCAGGGGTGCATAGGCGAGGATGTGGGTAGCACCGTCGTAGCGATCGCCCGTCCACCAGTCGTACCAAACGCCTTCGGGTAGGTAGACCGATCGATGAGTCACACCGGGGCGATAAACCGGAGCCGCCATGAGGAACTCACCGAGAAAGACCTGATCGTGCAGCGCGTAGGTTTGGCGATCGTTGGGATAGTGGTAGAGCAGGGGACGGAGAATCGGTGCACCTGTCGTGGCGGCTTGCCAGAAAGCTGTGTAGAGGTAGGGCAACAGACGGTAACGCAGTTCAATGTATTCGCGGCAGATGCGTTCGGTTTGTTCGCCAAAGACCCACGGTTCATGCTGTTCCGTTTTCATGGAGGAATGGGCACGCATGAGGGGATAGAGCAACCCGACCTGCATCCAGCGGGCAAACAGTTCAGCCGTTGCGTTGCCTGCAAAGCCGCCAATGTCACACCCGACGAACGCCACACCGGACAGTCCCATGTTGCAAAGCATGGGTATCGATAGCTCCAGATGTTCCCACCAGGACTGATTATCGCCCATCCACACGGACGACCAGCGCTGTATACCCGCAAAGCCCGATCGCGTCAACACAAACGATCGCTCGTTGGGACGCAGCCGCTCTAATCCTTCGGCACAGGCTTGTGACATGCCTGACCCATAAAGGTTATGTGCCTCGGCATGGGTCGTTTGTTCGTCGGCTGCACCTTGCGGCGAATCGAGGGGAAACCAGATGTGAACGCCTTCATCGCCAAAGGGTCGATCGACAATGGCGGGTTCGTTCATGTCGTTCCAGATGCCTGCCACGCCCACATCGGTTAGTGCTTTCTGAGCATCGCCCCACCACTGGCGCACGTCCGGCTTGAGGAAGTCAGGGAACACCGCTTTGTCGGGCCACACGTAGCCGTGAAAGATTTCACCATTGGCTTGACGCACAAAGTAGTCTTGCTCTAGTCCTTTGTCAAAGATCGTGTAATCGGCTTCGGGTTCGTACTTCACGCCAGGATCGACGATCGTCACTACGTTGAAGCCCGCCTCTTTAAGATCGCCAATGAGCTTTGCGGGTTCCGGGAAGCGTTTAGGAGTCCAGGTAAACACTCGATAGCCGTTCATGTAGTCGATGTCCAGGTGAATCACATCACAGGGAATGTGGCGATCGCGGAACTCCTGCGCCAGTTTTCGCACAACGACATCCGAATCATAGCTCCAGCGGCACTGGTGGTAGCCGATCGACCATTTCGGCGGCAGCGGCATTCGTCCCGTCAACTGCGTATAGGTTTCCAGAATTTCGGCAGGCGTAGACCCGTAGACAATGTAGTAGTCCAGTTCGCCGCTGTGGGTTTCCATTTGCCACACACCGGGTTTGCTGACTCCCAGATCAAACTGGCTCCAGAACGTGGTGTTGAAGAAGATGCCATAGCCAACGTGAGGACGCAGCGCCATAAAGAATGGAATCGCCTGGTACATCTCATCCGCCAGCGTCGTGTAGTCCAGCGCATCCAGCGTCCAGTTCGTTTTGCGCTCCGATCGCTTATCCAGAAACCCCGTGCGCTCACCAAACCCGTAGAAGTGCTCGTCTGCCTCGATCGTCTTCCAACCAGCCACCGTATTTTCTGACCAGCCCATGCCCGTTTCAGCATCCTCAGCAAAGCGTCTACCCGCTTGATCCATGCACATGATGCGGCAGGGATTACGCTCAATGCGGATGAGGACTTTGTCCGTGTTGATCTCGATCGCCTCGTCCGTTTCCTGCACCCCCATCAACACAGGCGAGTACTCAGAATCATCCTTTGCGACTGCCCAAGAGCGACGTGGCAGTAGTTTTCCGGTGGGTGCCAGCCGCACTCGAATCAATGAGGGCGTTAACACCGCGATCGATAGAACGGCATCGCCACACCGACAATAGACACCGCGATCGTCACGCTCAATCGACGTTACAGCACCTAACGCTGTCCAGGAACGGGCGTGGATGGGAAGCTTACCAAAGACTTGGGGCATGGGAAGAAAGGATAAAGGCTGAAGGATAAGGGATAAAAGGTTTGTTCTGCAAGTCTGAATCGTCGTAGATAGTTAGCTCATTGGTATCCTTGGGTATCCTGCACTGTAAGACAACGCTGGCTTTACACTAACTAAAACGATTGGAGATTTACGATAGGGAGCCTTGTGACTCTTGCTGTGTGGGCTTTGTGCGCTTGGGCTTGCTACAACATCGCCAAGTCCAAAAATAGAAACAAAGAGCTATGGACAGTCCTAGGGGTAGTGTTCGGTTTGTTTGCCGTAGTTGCGATTTCTTTCATATCAAGTCTGCCGCCTGCATGAATTGGGAGTTGCAGACAGAACATCCGCCTTTCATCCTCTAGCTTTTAGCCTTCATCCTTTAGCCTTTCAACAACGACTCTGTGCCATCAATCCAAACTTCAGTGCCGCTGATATGACTGGAGGCATCGGAGACGAGGAACAGTACCAGTCGAGCAACTTGCTCAGAGGTGCCTGGTTTGCCATTGTTGAGCGGAATTTTGCCTTTAGGAAACTCAACAGGCGTTTGAATTTGTTCTAGGTCTCGCCGCTGTGTGCTTTCGTTGATGGCGGTTTCGATCGCCCCTGGACAGATCACGTTCACCCGCACGCGATGCGGTGCTAACTCCAACGCCACCATTTTTGTAAACGCAACTTGAGCCGCCTTAGAAGTGGCGTAAGCCGTTGCGCCTGTGTTGCTAAAGATGCGGGTACCATTTACCGATGATGTAATGACAATGGCTCCACCCTGCCGCTTGAGATGGGGAACGGCATATTTGACGGTAAGAAACGTGCCCTTGAGATTTGTATCCAGCGTTTTGTCCCACTCTTCAGGCGTGAGGTCTTCGATCGGTGCCCAAACGCCATTAATCCCCGCGTTCGCAAACACAATATCGACGCGCCCGAAGGTTTCAGCGATCTGCTGGAAGGCTCTCTGCATCTGGTCGGGCTGGGCAACATCCGCGATCGTCACCAGTCCTTTGCCCCCATTTTGCTGCACGTGGTTGAGGGTCTCCTGGCTATTGCCTGGGGTGCGATCGATGGTCGCGATCGTTGCCCCTTCCTTTGCCAATAGCAGCGCTGCCGCTCGACCAAGCCCAGAACCTGCCCCTGTTACTACGGCAACTTTGCCCTCAAGTCCTGTCATTGCCCATTCCCCTGCTGCTCGTTTCCACCCGTAAGGGTTGTCCAGACATTCAAGGTTTTCCTCTGTCTATGGGAGAGGTTTGGGCTTCTGTCTGGAGTGGGTTTAATCGCTGTTATGTCATCGCTACAGTACACGGAGGAAAGCGATAAGTTATGAGGTTTTATGACATACACCACATCAAATCCCAGCAGTGAGCAGGTCAAAGGGTTTCAAGCCCTGGATGTTGATCAGCAGTTAGCGCTGTTCTGGTTCATCTATACAGAAATGGGTGAGTCGATTACACCTGCTGCACCCGGAGCTAGCACCGCTTCTCCTACGATCGCAGAGGCGCTGTTTGAACAGGTCAAAGAGCGATCACATGAAGAACAGTTGCAGCTACAGCGTGACTTAATCACGCACAAGAATACGCAGTTTGCCCGCGGGTATGGCGCAATCAGCGACACTACTAAACTGCTATTTTGGTATCTCCTCGCTCAAGGGATGGATCACGGCACTGTCATTCCCGTCCCATCGGATTACAAGCTTTCGGATGCAGCAGAAGCTCTCTTCAACCAGATCAAGCGCTTAGAGTTTAGTGAACAGATGACGCTGTTCCGCGACATCGTTTCACCGATGGGTGTTGACCCTAACGCCGTTGAACACGACAGCGAGACGGGTTTGTAAGAGGTAACAGATTTATTAAGAGGTAAAAGAGTAAGCGATTGACGAGAAGCGATTGATCGGGTCAAGAGGGCAAAGCGTTACGTGTAATGCTTTGCCCTCTTTGACGACTAACGAAACCATTAAACCGCCGCAGAAGGTTTGAGGCTGACCGATACTTTACACGGTCAGCCTCAAAGCTGTATTAACCTGCTTCTACCTGAGTTAATCCTCTATAGGCTATCTACTGATACCTTAGAGATTAGAACGGCTAATTTGTTTTAAATCTATGGCTCAGATTAATCTACTTGATACTCGTACCACAAGTTTTGGTGACCTAATTGGTAACGGAAAAATCTACCGAGTTCCTCTTTTTCAGCGTGATTACTCCTGGAGTGAGGAAAACTGGGAAGACCTCTGGCAAGATATTAAGGCACTCCATATCAACCCCGACTCTAGTCATTACATGGGAGCACTTGTTCTACAAAGCTCCGGCAATTCAGATAAAGAGTTCACAATTATCGATGGGCAGCAGCGATTAGCTACTCTTAGTATTGTTGCCATTGCTGTCATTGAAAAGATTCAACAGCTTATAGTTCGAGAAGAAGAAGCAGAAGCTAACAAAGAACGGCAAGAAATTTTGAGGCGCACCTATCTTAGCGATAAAGATCCGCGTTCTCTTCGTTACTCGAGCAAGCTACTTCTAAGTGAAACCAATAACGATTTCTATCAAAGTAATCTTATTAATCTCAGAAAACCTCTAAATATTCGATCTCTTGCAAAATCAAATCAACTACTCTGGCAGGCTTTCCAGTACTTCTCCAATCATCTAGAAGAGCTTCAAGAAGTTATTCAGAGTGGAGAAAAACTAGCTACACTCCTAACAGATACAGTTGCACAACGGCTACTCTTTATTCAAATAAATGTTGAAGATGAACTGAACGCCTACACAGTTTTTGAAACTTTGAATGCTAGAAATGTAGGACTAAGTGCAACAGATTTATTAAAAAATTATCTATTTTCTCTCTTTCAAGGACCAGATGATTTACAAGAAGCACAACGACAATGGAGAAGAATTGTTAGTACAGTTCAAATGGCGGATTTTCCTGAGCTTCTTCGTTACTATCTCAGTCTCAAAGTGGCTAGAGTAAGAGTTAAGAGACTATTTAAGCTTGTTCGTGAATCTGTGAAGGATGCCCAAAATGCCTTTGACTTACTTGATCAACTTGAAAACTATAGTAGTCTATTTATTGCCCTTGGCAGCTCTACGGATGATTTCTGGCGTGATATTTCAGAGAATCGACCCTACATACGTGAACTTGAACTATTCAGGGTAAAGCAAGCCTACCCAACTTTATTTGCTGCATACGAGAAGTTTTCGCCGGATAACTTTACTCGCCTATTGAAACTCATTTGTGTACTTTCCTTTCGGTATACCGTTGTTAGTAGTCTTAACCCTAACGAATTGGAAATACTTTACAACAAGGTCGCAATTGCAATCACTAAAAACGAGATAACTAATCCAAGACAAGTTTTCGACAGCTTGCGTTCAATTTACGTTTCTGACGAAAAGTTTATGCAGGACTTTTCTTTGCTGGCAATTTCTACAAAGGGTCAAAAAAAGAAGCTGGTCAGATATATCCTTTGGAAACTTGAGATCGATGCGCTGGATAGACCAGACATTAGTGAGGATGGCTTCTCAATCGAGCACATTTTGCCTGAATCACCAACAGATGGTTGGCGGCAAAGTTTTACGGACGCTCAGGTAGAGGAAATGACCTATCGAATTGGAAATCTGACACCTTTAGAGCCAAATCTTAATCGGCAGATAGGAAATGACCTTTATGAAATGAAGCGAACAATTTATCAGCAGAGCCTTTATGCATTAACGCAAAATGTTGTAGCCGAAGAATGGACACCGGATACGCTGGCTACACGTCAAAGACATTTAGCACAGCGTGCTGTTCATATTTGGAGATCTGACTTTTCTTTGTGAATTTCAATCAGAGAGCAGAAGGCACTAGAATCTCAACATGATGGGGGGACAAGGGAAGTCCCCTGGTCGGATGTTATAAGATTTAAGACTGACCCTTTAAACGATCTTCCATGACCGCTGCCTCCCGCCGTTATCACATCACCACCTTCGGCTGCCAGATGAACAAAGCCGACTCCGAGCGCATGGCTGGCATTTTGGAAACGATGGGTTTTGAGTGGGCAGAGCAACCTGACGATGCCGACCTCATTCTCTACAACACCTGCACCATCCGTGACAGCGCCGAGCAAAAAGTGTATTCCCATCTGGGACGGCAGGCGATCCGAAAGCAAACACAGCCCGGTTTGACCTTGATTATGGCGGGTTGTGTGGCACAGCAGGAAGGTGAACAGCTTTTGCGGCGTGTACCAGAACTGGATCTCGTCATGGGTCCGCAACACGCCAACCGTCTGCAAGATTTGCTGGAGGACGTGTTCAATGGCAATCAGGTTGTAGCAACGGAAGCGCTCCAGATCATGGAAGACATCACCAAGCCGCGACGGGATAGCACCGTTACTGCGTGGGTTAATGTCATCTACGGCTGCAACGAACGCTGCACCTATTGTGTAGTGCCGAATGTACGTGGTGTGGAGCAATCCCGCACCCCAGAAGCGATTCGTGCAGAAATTGAGGCATTGGCACAGCAGGGCTTCAAAGAAATTACGCTGCTAGGACAGAACATTGATGCCTACGGACGCGACCTTCCTGGCTCCACCCCTGAAGGTCGTCACCAACACACGCTGACGGATTTGCTCTACCACATTCATGACGTACCGGGCATCGATCGCATCCGGTTTGCCACCAGCCATCCCCGCTATTTCACCGAGCGTCTGATTCGAGCCTGCGCGGAGTTGCCCAAAGTCTGCGAACACTTCCACATTCCGTTTCAGTCTGGCGACAACGACATCCTTAAAGCGATGGCGCGGGGCTATACGCATGAAAAATATCGCCGCATCATTGACACGATTCGACACACTATGCCCGATGCTGCGATTAGTGCCGATGCGATCGTGGGCTTTCCCGGCGAAACCGACGCGCAGTTTGAACACACGCTGAAGCTGGTGGAGGACATTGGCTTTGATTTAGTCAACACAGCTGCGTATTCGCCTCGCCCCAGTACGCCTGCCGCTCTGTGGCAAAACCAGCTTAGTGAAGCGGTGAAGCGCGATCGCCTCCAGCGCATCAATCGTCTTGGGTCAGTTAAAGCAATGGAACGATCGGAGCGCTACCGCAATCGCGTCGAGGAAATTCTCGTTGAGTCTCAGAATACCAAAGACCCAACTCAAGTGATGGGACGCACCCGCAGCAATCGTCTGACCTTCTTCCCTGGCGACATTACAACCATGAAAGGCAAGCTCATTCACGTCAAGATTACGCAAGTGCGAGCGTTTAGCCTCACAGGTGCCGAGCCGTTACCCACTGCCCTTACACCAGCGTCATGAACCATGAACAGCTAGCTTGCAGGATTGCTTTGAGATTTATGCTGCGATGACGAGCTGTCCATTGCCCGTCTTTCGCGCTTGAGCTTTTCTTCCATTGCTTGAATTTGCTCTTTGTGAGCTTCTAGCTCTAGGGCACGGCGATCGAGTTCCTGACTTTGCAGCGTGAGTGCCTGTCGCTGCGATGACAAGGTGTCCATCACCCGTTTTTCACGCTTGAGCTTTTCTTCCATTGCTTGGATCTGCTCTTTGCGAGCTTCTAGCTCTAGGGCACGGCGATCGAGTTCCTGACTTTGCAGCGTGAGCGACTGTCGCCATTGCTCTGCCCGCTCAGTTTCTTGCTGCAAGAAGGCTGGCGTGATGCCGTTTACCAAAAATTTCTGCACGATGTCCAAGAGCCACTCTTTCGCATCGTTAACGGTCAGCACCTGACGACTAACGCCCAACTCGACCAAGACAAACAGACCTTCGCTGAAGCTACTGGCTTCGGCTGCAAGAATGGTTTCTTCTTCAGGAAGAATCGCCCACGCGTTTTCAGATTTCTGCCGCGCCAATAGCTGTAGCCCTGACTTGCCTAAAAGCCCTTTTTTTTGTACCTGCGCCAGATACAGCATTCCCTATCTCTGCCTTCGTGAGTTTAAGACCAACCGTAGATCGTCTTGTCTAGACCTTCAAGAGTGAGGCGAACATCCTGGTCGCACGTTCCAAACCGTACTGTTTAAAGCGTAAGCTGAAGCGTTGATCTATGAAAATGAGTATAACCTTTCTCCTTCTAGGATTAGCATCGCGCATGAATCCTTCTCCATTGCTACGCAGAAGCCACCACTTGCATCCCCAAACTTTCATGTCTTTAAAGGCAGCAAGCTTGTGCAATCCGACTGGGGCACACTCATTCACCTAGCGCTTCGCAGACGCGCCCAAAAAACTTGCTGGCGGCACCGTATGATCGCACGATGTCCTGTATGGTGCCCCACTCCAGCAACTGCATCTTCATGTCCTGCATCGCTTCTGGCAACGAGGTCTGCACTCGCTCTTCCTCAACGACCCCAATGACGATCGCCGGATAAAACAACATCACCAGGGTTTGCATAACATACGCTAGAGTGCCCGTTTGTTCCTCAAAGGCAGTATTGGTGAGAGGGGCGATCGCGGTTCTTCATGAGAAGGTGCGACAAAAGTTAGTTCAACCTATCACCATTTCCTTGGGCTTCTAATCACTGGCTCACCTTGATGAGCAGAGGCTTCACCTTATTTTATACAACATCCCAAATACTTTCATTCTCAATTTGAAAGTAGGTGTGAGCCAAAATATCTCTTAGTCCAGCTATTTTTCGCCATTCAATTTCAGGATTACGATCGCGCACATCATCAGGAACATTTTTTACAGCTTCTCCAATCATTTGGGTGTTCCGAATCACAGCATCAAAAGTGCGATCGCCTGCTATAAATTGCCCAAACTCCCAGAAGTGTTGAAAGATAGCTCAACATAGAAAAAATGGGGACAGAATGTAGTATTCTACCCCCAGAAATCAAAAAA
>JACMKO010000602.1 GCA_014380065.1 Leptolyngbya sp. ES-bin-22
CGTTAAGTTTTGAGTTTTGAGTCTTCTCAATCTCTACTCTTCATTCCTTGTTTCGATCCAGTCTAAAAGGCGATTTGGTTACCCTAACAAGAGAACTGGTATGAAAAAAGTAGCCGTATTTGGCAATACTGGAGGCGGTAAATCAACTCTAAGCAAGCAATTAGCAGAAATCACTGGGTTGCCACTTTACGTTTTGGACAAAATTCAATATCGAGCAGGAGGCTCTAACGTTCCACCTGAAGACTATAAGCGCGCCCATCAAGAAATTATTGCTAACGATCGTTGGATTATTGATGGGTTTGGTTGCATTGAAACTGTCTGGTTGCGGTTGGATGAGGCAGACAGTCTGATTTTTGTGGATTTACCGCTATGGGTACACTCTTGGTGGGTCACTAAGCGGCTGGTCACAGGTTACTTTAAACCGCCTGAAGGTTGGCCGGAAAAGAGTCCAATCTTAAAGAGTTCGATTAACAGCTACCGTGTGCTTTGGTTATGTCACAACTATTTGACTCCAAAATATCGTGATTATATTGAGCAGGCACAAAACACCAAACGTGTCTATCACATCAGATCTACTCAACAGACCGTGCAATTTTTGGCATCCATTGAAAAGGAGACAAACTTGGAAGATGGTGCATCTAACTAATTGTTAAGCATCTCTCAAGCAATTTGTGGGCACTTAGAGCATTCTTAGCCATAGTAGTGGTAGCAATCTCATCGCTGATTGAGCCAATGCCTGCAATGCTGCCACGACAACCGGAACCGCCGCACAACCCACAGCCGTTCGAGCTGCATAATCGCCAGCCTGATCACCTACCTGCTTCTGCGCCATCGCGTTTCCTGGTTTGTGGACTCGGCGGCTTAGGGCAGTATTGTGCGATGGTGCTCAAAGAGTTTGGCGTGTCGGTGAGCGCCATTACCACCCCTGCACCCGAAAGCTGGGAAAGCCCAACGCTGCCGGAGTTGCTGGATGACCTGATCATTGGTGATTGTCGCCAACCAGACCTTTTGGAGCAAGCAAAAATACACGAGTGTAGAGCGGTCTTACTCGTCACGCATGACGAACGTGTGAATATTGAGGCGGCATTTGCTATTCGGTTGCTGAATCCTGACGTGCGGCTCGTGGTGCGATCGGCTAAGCAAAATTTAAATGCGCTGCTTGGTCAGAGTTTAGGCAATTTTGTAGCTTTTGAAGCGACCCAACTGCCCGCACCTGCCTTTGCGATCGCGGCACTCGCCAATGAGATTCGAGGGTTTATTAACCTGGGTGAGCACGTGCTGCGTGTGGTGAAGGTACCGCTTGACGCTGAACATCGCTGGTGTAACCTCCGTCTGCTGCATGAACTGAACATTTCAACGCGACGACTGCTGAGTCATATTCCAAACGGTCAACCGTTGCCCACCGCCTTTCATCAATGGGAAGCGGATGCCAGAGTACAGGCAGGCGATCTGGTTGCCTATGTCGAGGTGACAGGAAGTTTGGTCGATCGCGCTGCCACAACGGTTGCTCAATCGGCTCGTCCAAAGCGTCGGCTCGATCGCCTCTGGCAGAAAAGGCGGCAAGTGCTGTCAGGTGCCTACTTGCGGCAAACGCTACTGACATTCTGGCATTCCACCGCGCAGCAACAAACAAAACGGGTTGCCATCATTGTGGGTAGCATCATGCTTTTGCTTCTGCTTTGCGGCACGTTGATTTTCAAGCTGACGCAGCCCGACCTGAGCTTGCTACGAGCGTTTTATACCGCCAGTGTCATGCTGCTGGGTGCCTATGATTCTGTCTTTGGCATTCTCAACCCTCAAGATCCAATCCCTATGTGGATGCGGTTGCTGAACCTAAGCTTCATGATGGCAGGCACAGCTTCGATCGCGGTGCTGTATGCGCTGTTGACCGAAACCCTCTTAGCAGCGAAGTTTCAGTTGCCTAAAAAGCGTCCGCCCTTGCCGCAACACGATCACGTTGTGTTGGTTGGCTTGGGTCGGGTCGGTCAGCGGGTTGCCACTTTTCTACAGCAAATCAAGCAACCGATGGTTGGAGTCAGCAATCAAGCGGTAGACCCCAGTATCTTGCCCCAAATGCCACTGGTTGTGGATGAACTTTCTAACACTTTAACAAAAGTGAATCTGGCAACCGCAAAAAGTGTGGTGCTAGCGACAGATGACGAGATGACCAACCTGGAACTTGGCTTAATGGCACATGCCGCCAATCCCAATTGTGCTCTGGTGATTCGGACGTTTGATACGCGGTTTAGCGCCAGCATCGATCGCCTTCTACCCTATGCCAAAGTGCTGTGTGCTTATGACCTGGCAGCAGAAGCCTTTGTCGCCGCCGCTTTTGGTGAAAATGTTCTTAACCTGATTCGTTTAAACGAACAAACGGTGCTGGTCACAGAATATACGATCGCAACAGACGATCATTTGCAGGGGTACTTGTTGGCTGAGATTGCCTATGGCTACGGCGCTGTGCCCATTTTGCATCAGCGATCGCACGATGCTGTTCGCCTCATGCCTTCCGATGACACCCGCTTAGAAGTGGGCGATCGTCTGGTAATCTTGGCAACCATCGACAGCTTGCAGCAGATCGAGCGTGGCGAACTGCTTCCCCGCCAATGGCAGGTGTGTCTTGACAAAGCCCTCTCTAAAGATGCCATTTTTGATGGCGCTACGACGATCGCGCGCCTCTCCGGCTGTAGCATTATGACGGCGCGCGAATGCATGAATCAGCTTCCCGGTCTGTTACCGCTCCCGCTCTACAAACATCAGGCACAGCGCCTCACTCGCGAGCTTAGCAAGGCTCAGGTGCTTGCCCATTTAGTGCCGCGATAGCTACAGAAATAGGTGCCGCTCACGCCATCAAGCAGAGATTTTGAGCTGAACTTACCGACCCCTGGAGCGAGATTCACCTGATAGTCATACCGAGCTAAACTCAATCTGGACTATGGATATGCGGCTATTCTAGGGTTCAAAGGGCTGGAATGCCCGTGTCATGGACTTGCACTTCTGCGTACTCAGCAGTTAACCAGGCTCCATACGCTAAACTAGAAACCTTTCGCACAAAAGGTTGTAGGGAGTTTTGGAAACTTGCAGCTAACTGAGTGGACTAAAATTGGACTAGATCCTTGGGGCTTTTAAGTGGCAGCGATCGCGCTCAATCGCCGAGCGATCGTAGCCGTTAACCATGAAACGCTACCTTAGCCTCAACAAAGCATCTTGTCTCATAATAGTCTTTCTAGACTCATTGCAAGTCTAGAACCGAGAGAACTTGTCTTATTTGAGACTGGTTAGACATCATCCAGCAAAACGGAATCCTAACTTCAGCAAATCACTTTGTCTCACAACAGCATTTTAAGACTCACGGTGTGTCTCAATTCGAGAAATTAAATCTTATCTGAGACGACTCGAATGCACAATCTGTTCGTTGACAAATGCACAGCCTATATATCAAAGCGTCAATGGTTCGTTAACGATTTAGCTGCGCTTAAACAGAGACGCAAAGCGAGCTTTAACCTGTGCGATCGCTCCTTGAAGCTTGGCATTGCCTTGCGGCGATGGTGCCACAGCTAACTGAATTGGCTCATCCTTAAACTCTTTCAGACGGTAGCCGTACTCCAACTGAGTTTGGTGTTTCCGCAAAATAGGAAACAGACGAAACGCACCCTGGAGTAAGTTGTCTTGACTATCAAAAATCGCTCGATTGATCTGATCCGATCGCTTCACTGCAATTGAACCCACTGGATACCAGGCTTTTTTACCTTGAATCCGAATATACACCTCAAAATCCGGGATGCCCTCAGACTTCAGCTTGTCGTACCGCTTGGACGCTTCAGCACGGGTGGCTGCACGCTCGGATATGCTTGGTTTTGGTTGAGTTTTACCGAAACCGGGATTAGTTGCCATAGTCGCCAATGCCGTTTAATTTTCTTAATAAAAGTTTACCTGGTTTTCAGACATTAGCCTCTGCTGCGCGAAGAGAATGGCAGCGTTGAGGAAAACGTCCTACACCCAACTTCAGGACAAGTAATCTAATGTCTTGCTGTCTCAAACAAGTCTTAATATAGGTCTTAACTAAAGTCCCACAATCTTATATGAGATTGTCTTTCGATCTCAAGAGTCTCAAATGAGTCGCGATTTAAGTCTTACAGCGAGTCTCGCAATCTTGAAAGAGATCTCTTATCTCATAAATCTCAAGCTGGTCTTATTTTGAGTCTTGTTTTGAATCTTACAGTCTCAAAGCGAGCACCGCTTGATCGCTTTAAATTCAACCTTCACTAGACGTATAAGCAACGAGCTAGAGGAGTCGCTTGACGGCACACTAAGCAGGTGCCTTTAGAAACCCAACACCGATACACAGAAATGTTCCAGAAGGAAGACAGCAGTTGCTCGTTCAACTTTCTATTGTGTTGATGTCGGCAAAGCTGTAGGCGCTCTCAACTGAAAGCAAGACGAAAAATACCGATTTGGCAGAAGTATGATCTAATTTCCCAAAACCCGCTGTGAAAACGCGGGTTTTTTGTTGTCTCAGGCAAACTTTGTTGTATGATTGCTTCTTGTCACACAAGCTACGTTATTCCGACTGACTAATCGTACATTAAGGAGAGATGGTATGACCCTCTGGCAGCACAAACCCAAGCATCTGGGTACTTTGATTCACCACTTCACAAACAGGCTCAGGTTCAGCTCGTTCAGAAAGTTCATCTCCCTCATGGTTGTGGGAGTTGTGCTGAGCACAGCGATCGCAGCCTGCTCTTCGGACAACAACGCTTCAACACCTGGGGCATCAGGAAGCGCCAGCCCCGTTGCCAACCAGAAAAAGGATGTCGAGCTAACGCTGGTTGCTTACGCTATTCCCAAGGCTGCTCACGATGCCATCATTCCCAAGTTTGTTGAAAAGTGGAAGGCAGAGCATGGGGGGCAGATTGTTACGTTTAACCAGAGCTATGGTGGTTCTGGTACCCAAACCCGCGCTATTATTGACGGTTTGGAGGCTGATGTCACTCACCTGGCACTAGCAGCCGATACAGACAAGCTGGTGAAAGCAGGTTTAGTCAGCGCCGATTGGAACAAGAAAGTGCCTAACAACGGCATTGTGGCAAAATCGGTAGTGGCGATCGTGACTCGTGAAGGCAACCCTAAAAAGGTTAAGACCTTCACAGATTTGACCAGAGACGACGTGAAATGGGTGACCGCTAACCCGAAGACCTCCGGTGGCGCTCGGTGGAATTTTCTTGCACTTTGGGATTACGGACTGAAAACCACCAAAGACGAAGCTAAAACCAAAGAGTTTGTGACGAAAGCATTTAAGAATGTCGCTGTGCTGGCAAAAGATGCGCGTGAATCCACTGATTCCTTTTCTAAACAAGGACAGGGTGATGCGTTGTTAAACTATGAGAACGAAATCATCCTCGCAAAAAGTAAGGGTGAAAAAGTGGACTATGTTGTACCTGAAACTAATGTTTCGATCGACACCCCCGTTGCCGTTGTAGACAAAAATGTCGATAAACATGGCACTCGCGAAGTGGCTGAAGCCTTTGTGAACTACCTGTTCACCCCAGAAGCCCAGGCAGAGTTTGTCAAGCTTGGCTATCGACCACTTGATGCCGATACCGCAAAAACGAAGGAAAACACCGATAAATTCCCACCGATAAAAACTTTGGGAACCATCAAAGACTATGGTGGCTGGAGTGATTTCCAGAAAAAGTTCTTTGAAGATGGTGCCGTCTTTGATCAGATCGAGGACACCATTGGTAAAAAATAGCGGTTCAAGTGAGCATTTTTAAATCTAAAGGGCGAGATCAACTTGCCCTTTTTTTGCGTCCCTAACCAGGCAACGCCTTGAGTATGGATGTGATTGTTTGCATACCGATTAACAGCACTAAACCGCCTGCTGCCACAACGCCTAACGGTCGTAGCACTGCCTGAAGCTGTTTCAACTGACGCTCTAGATCGCTTTCATAGTATGCCGCTAGCTTACCCAACACTTCGTCCAGATTGCCCGTCTCTTCGCCCGTACGAATCATTTGCAGTGCCAGCGGTGGCAGTCTTCCCACAAGGCTTTGGCTCAAGGTTTGTCCTGTTTGAATTTGACGCGAGGCGATCGTCAAACTCTGCCGCAAGTTCAAATCAGGAACGCGCAATCGAAGCAACTCCAGCGCTTGTAACAGTGGCACACCACAACGCAACGGCAACTCCAGTTCCGCGAAGTAGAGGAGCGATCGCGCCTGCGCAATTCCTTTCAGAAGCGGTACTTTCGCCATTAACGCCTGTCCGTTCGCACCCGCAACCGCTAGCAATCGCCCCTTGAGAAACAAAACAGCGATCGCGATCGCCGCCATTAGCAAAAATGCTGGTTGAAACAGAAAGGCATTGCTGCGGGTCACGAGTGCTACTAGCAACGCCAAGCTAGCCAGGATAATTGTGATAGTAGAAACAATCGCAGCCTTGTAGAGCTTTTGCCGTCTGTGCCGAGTTTCAGCCGCGATCGCCAGCCGCTCAAACGTTTCTGCTAAAGCTCCACTGTATTCTGCTGCGCGAATGAGCGCGATCGTCCATTGGTCAAAGTAGGGCGATCTGGTAGGGAGCGCGGACACCAAATCTTGCCCTGCTTCAACGTTTAGACTCGCTTCTTTCAGCACACGCTGTAAGTTAGCGCTACAGCCCCTTCCCGCCATGCCCAAACCCTGCCGCACTGGAATGCCAGCGTTGAGCAATGCCGCAAACTGATGGAAGAAACGAGCGTTTTCCAGCATGAGAATGGGGTGTCGGGTATCGGGTGGAAGCGGTTTTCCAACTACACCCTACACCTTAACCCCCACACCCTAATACTCCGGTACTGACGGATCAACTTCTCGGCTCCATGCCGTGATGCCACCTGTCACGTTGATGCCTTCAATGCCTGCTTGCTCTTTGAGAATGCCGATCGCTTTTGCCGATCGACCACCCATCTTACAATGCACTACAAGCTTGTGGCCGTTCAGTAGCTCCTTCACCTGACTCACGCCAGCGCCATTTTCAATCTCAGGCAGCGGGATCAACACCGCACCAGGGATTTTTGCAATCTCATATTCATGGGGATTGCGAACATCTAACAGCACATAGTCGTTAGCATCGCTATCCAGCAACCGCTTGAGTTCTTGCACCGTCATCTCTTGCATATCGGCTTGCTCCTTTGCTTCAGCGGCTTTTGCTTGAGGAATACCACAAAACTCCTCGTAGTCAATCAATGTTTCAATCACGGGACGGACAGGATTTGGACGCAGCTTCAGTTCCCGAAAGCTCATGTTCAAAGCATCGTACAGCAGCAGTCGACCGCTGAGCGTCGTGCCTTTGCCCAAAATGATTTTGACCGTTTCCGTCGCCTGAATTACACCAATGATCCCCGGCAAAATGCCCAACACGCCACCTTCGGCGCAGGAGGGGACGAGTCCTGGTGGAGGTGGTTCGGGGTACAGGTCACGGTAGTTTGGTCCACCTTCGTAGTTGAAGACAGTCGCCTGCCCCTCAAACCGGAAGATCGAGCCGTAGACATTTGGCTTGTCGAGCAGCACACAGGCATCGTTGACCAGATAACGCGTGGGGAAGTTATCGGTGCCGTCAACAATGACATCGTAGTCTTTGAAGAGATCCAGAGCATTTTCAGACGTAAGGCGAGTTTCGTAGAGGTCTACCTGACAGTAGGGATTGATTTCAAGAATGCGGTCTTTAGCGGACTCAATTTTAGGTTTACCCACCCAGGAGGTGCCGTGGATCACCTGCCGTTGTAAGTTAGAAAAATCAACCGTGTCAAAGTCCACAATACCAATGCGTCCCACTCCAGCAGCAGCAAGGTACAGCAGCAACGGCGAACCAAGCCCACCTGTACCGATGCACAGCACGCTGGCGGCTTTAAGACGCTTCTGCCCCTCTAGCCCCACTTCGGGCAAGATCAGGTGACGTGAGTAGCGTTCGTATTCTTCTTTGGTCAATTGAATGTCGTTCAGATCGGGATTTAGCATGGGAAGAAAGGCTAAAGGATGTAGTTTACTTCTGCGAAGCAGTAGGCTAAAAGCTGAAAAACTTAAATTGTGGCGGCTGAACAGCTTCACATTCGAGAAGGTTCAGCAATCTGGATCGCTTCAGATTCAAATTGATGTTGCTCGTTAAGTGTCCAACTGCGGCAGTCTTTAGCAGTGCCTTGCTCAACCGAAACAATCAGGTACGAGTATTGTGACCAGGCAAGGAGGCGATCGCACTCCGATGGTACCGCCGGGTAATCAGGATGAGAATGATAGATACCAATAATTTCTAAATGACGGCGACGAGCCTCACGCATGACTGACAGCATCACTTCAGGCGCAATCCCATAGCGGCGAGCTTTGGTGAAACCCTGGTAGTTTAGTTCCGTTGCCGCCTCCCTATCCCATGCGTTGGGCGCATCGCAAACATCATGGACAGTGCTTTCGCCTGCTGTCAGCGTGCCCAACAGCAAACCGCAGCACTCGTCAGGATAGGTGCGTTCGGCATGTGCCTGGATTGCTTGCAGGTGTTTAGTGTGGAGGTTCAGAGACACGAAGACAGAAAGGTTGCATCACAGACTCTCTATTCTAGGACAGGAAGAGCCTGAATCTGCTGCGTGAGCCAAAATGCTTCAGCCAAACTCAGCAAAATGCTTCAGCCAAACTCAGGCAGTGAGTGCTAAAGCATTACCACCGTAGTGACCACCAGTTCCACTTACCCAAAAGATTCATCGTGGCTGGCACAAGCATGGCTCGAATCAGCGTGACATCCAGCAAGACGGCGATCGCGCAGCCCAAGCCGAGCGCTTTCACAAAAATAATCTGGCTGAAGACGAAGGTACTGGTCACAATAATCATCAGCAACGCTGCACTTGTAATGATGCTGCCCGTCATTTCCAACCCGTTGATGACGCTTTCGGTATTACTTTTACCTTCGTCATACGCTTCTTTAATGCGTGTGAGCATGAAAACCTCGTAGTCCATGCTTAACCCAAACAGCACGCAAAACAGCACGATCGGCAGCAGCAGATCGATATATCCCACAGGCGTGAAGTGCAGCCAATGTTGCAAGTTACCATCCTGAAAAATGAAGACCAGAGCACCAAAGGATGCGCCGATCGACAATACATTCATCGCGATCGCTTTAAGCGGCAAAATCACCGAATCCAGCAAGACATATAGGACTGCAAACGTAACGCCCATCATAATCGCCAGCACAATCGGAAAGCGTTGATAAATCGCTTCCATCGTGTCTAGCTCGCGCGCCGTTTGACCAGCCACCCAAACGTCCAGTCCGCTCAGCTTCCAGGCTTGAATCTCTCTCACTAACGTTTGCGTCGCGGTCGTGTTTCTGGCTGTTCGACTGTTCACTACCATGAGCGTAGCCGCACGACCCGTCACCCAGGCTTGGGAATCCTTCAAGGGTGCAGCCTCTAATTGCAGCGCTTGCAATGCGTCGAGTGGCTGCTGCGTTGCCGTCTGTCGATCGGCTGGTTGACTTTTGAACACAAACAAAGAATCGCTCTTGGGCGACTTTATCACCGCCGTAAGGTCTGATGGAGACGACTGCTGGGCTGCCTGATAAAGCTGCTGATAGGTCGCCAATGGCAGCGTAGGATTGGGACTAAACAGACTAGATACACGCCCGACTCGTGGATCTGCGGTAAGTCGCTGCACAGTTTCATAAAGCGTAGCGACATGCTGCGGTGAAAGAATCGTGTCCTTCGGTGATGGCGTGCGGACGAGTACCAGAATGGGGCTGCTTTCGCCAGCACCAAATGCGTGGGTAAGCACTTCAACTCCCGTCCGTGCCGCAACACCTTTGGGTAAAATGTCGGCGCTGGTGAGACCAAAGCGGGCTTGTAGAAAAGGTGCACTCAGCCCAGCCACCACGAGCAAAACGGTAAGGCTCACTGGAATACTATGCCGAATCATAGTACGAGCGATCGCCGCCCAATAGCCTTGTCGCCGCAGCGCAAATTTGACCGCCAACGATCGCCGCTGTACACGTTGTCCCAATAGCCCCAGTAAGGCAGGCAGCAGCGTGACGGCAACCATAACCGACAGTAAAACGACCAGCGACCCTGCAAGCCCAAGTGATTGCAGCAACGTAATCGGAAACAGCAGTAGCCCCATCAAGCCAATACAAACGGTTAGACCTGAGAAAAAAACAGCCCGTCCAGCCGTTTCAACCGTA
The DNA here is from genome assembly GCA_014380065.1 of Leptolyngbya sp. ES-bin-22. Classification (GTDB taxonomy): domain Bacteria; phylum Cyanobacteriota; class Cyanobacteriia; order Leptolyngbyales; family Leptolyngbyaceae; genus Stenomitos. The sequence continues at coordinate 10,186 of JACMKO010000602.1, forward strand.
CGGGCGATCGCAGACTCTATCGATCCCGTCCCAAGCTCTTCGCGAAACCGATTCACAATGAGCAATGAATAGTCGATGCCCAGCCCCAGCCCCAACATGCTGACCAGGTTGAGCGCAAAGACCGACACACTCCATTGCAAGGCAATCAGGTATAAAAGCCCAAAGGTGATCGAAACCGCAACCACTGCCATCACAACGGGCAAAATAGCAGCGACGATCGAGCCAAAAACAATCAAAAGCGCCATCAACGTCAGTGGCAGCACCAGAAATTCAATGCGTCCCAAATCGGTTTTGCTAATCTGCTGCACATCACGGTTCACAACGGGCATACCCGTCAGAAAACTTTTCCAGCCCGGTAGCGGCTGAGTCAGGAGTTTCTCAATGCGATCGATCGTCAGAAGCATCTCGCTGCCTTCGCTGACCGCAAGGCGAACAATACTGTACTGCACCTGACCATCAGCACTGCGATAAGCGGGTTGTTCTGTAGCGCTGACAACTGTACTTACGGATGGGAGCGATCGAATTTCCTTGAGTAGTGCCTCTATTTGAGACTGTCCCCTCTGGGTGCTATTGTCTGTACTTTGACCAGGAAGACGCTGAAAGACAACCGTCAGCGCATCAGCAGTGAGATTGAGATCTTGCTGTAAATGCTGTTCTGCTTGATAAGCGCTGCCGGCTTCGTAAGCAGACCCCGTTTCTTTGAGCACCTGTCCTAGCTGAGGCGTGACAGCAAGGCTTAACATCATAAGCATTGCCCACAGCACGATCGTCAGCTTACGATAGCGATACACGAACCGCCCCAAACTGTAGAAGCCTGGTTGTTTTTGTAGAATTTTGGGGTACGCTTGCGCTGGTTCCATCAAGCTTAATTTTTTCTAATCGGCATCTTGATTCAGTTCTGAGGCAGGATTCGATGCCGTTGCACCCAGCAACACATACCTTAAGCGTAAGATACCCGTTGAGCTACCCCGGCTAACAGAAACGAATCGTTGCCATCCCCGTCTACAATTTACAGCGCGACAATTTACAATTGTAAATATAGCTATGAGCGTGTAAAAGGATTCCTTAATCTTCCAAGTGGTTGGCATTCCACCCGCCGTGGCTATGAAGGCACACCGACTCCCTCTGAAACCACTTGCAGGTGGTCACCAACGGTTTGTCGCATTTAATCTAGAGAGCAACTATGAAAGACCTCACTCGTTATCGAAACATCGGCATCTTCGCTCACGTGGATGCTGGTAAAACAACCACAACCGAACGAATCCTGAAACTGACAGGGAAGATCCACAAAATTGGTGAGGTGCATGAAGGCGCGGCGACGACGGACTTCATGGAGCAGGAGCAAGAGCGTGGCATCACGATTCAATCTGCTGCAACAAGCTGCTTCTGGAACGAGCACCAACTGAACATCATCGATACCCCTGGACACGTTGACTTCACCATTGAAGTGTATCGATCGCTCAAGGTGCTTGATGGCGGCATCGGTGTGTTCTGCGGTTCCGGTGGTGTCGAGCCACAATCGGAAACCAACTGGCGCTACGCGAACGATTCTGAAGTCGCTCGTATCATCTACATCAACAAGCTCGATCGCACGGGTGCCGACTTCTTCCGCGTGGTGAAGCAAGTCGATGACATCCTCGCTGCGAAGCCGCTGGTGATGGTCTTGCCGATCGGTGTAGAAGAGAAGTTTTCCGGTGTGGTCGATTTGCTCACCCGCAAAGCCTGGATCTGGGATGACTCTGGCGATCCGATGAATTACACGATCCAGGAAGTCCCTGCCGATATGGTTGATCAAGTCGAAATCTATCGCGAGCAGTTGATTGAGCTGGCGGTTGAGCAAGACGATGATGTGATGGAGAAATATCTGGAAGGCGAAGAGCCAGACATCGATACCCTGAAGCGCTGTATCCGCAAAGGCACCCGCGACCTTCTCTTCTTCCCCACCTACTGCGGCTCCTCCTTCAAAAACAAGGGCGTGCAGTTGGTGCTGGATGCTGTGGTGGACTATTTGCCAAACCCAATGGAAGTCAAACCGCAGCCAGAAGTCGATTTAGAAGGCAACGAGACGGGCACCTTTGCGATCGTTGACCCCGCAAAACCGCTACGGGCACTGGCGTTCAAGATCATGGACGATCGCTTTGGTGCGCTGACCTTCACGCGGTTGTACTCTGGTACGTTGACGAAAGGTGACACCATTCTCAACACCTTTACGGGTAAAACCGAGCGGGTGAGCCGTCTGGTGGAAATGCACGCCAACTCTCGCGAAGAGATCGACTCGGCTCAAGCGGGCGACATTATTGCGATCGTCGGCATGAAGAACGTCCAGACCGGGCATACCCTCTGCGATCCCAAACATCCGGCGACGCTAGAACCAATGGTCTTCCCAGAACCCGTGATTTCGATCGCGGTTAAACCGAAGACCAAAGGTGGCGAAGAAAAGATGGGGATCGCGCTCAGCAAAATGGTGCAGGAAGACCCGTCGTTCCACATGATGACGGACGAGGAGAGCGGCGAAACTATTCTTAAAGGGATGGGTGAGCTACACCTGGATATCAAAGTGGACATCCTCAAGCGTACTCACGGCGTTGAAGTCGAAGTGGGTAAGCCCCAGGTTGCCTACCGCGAATCGATCACCAAACGTCTTGAAGACGGCTACATCCACAAGAAACAGTCCGGTGGTTCGGGTCAATATGCCAAAATCAGCTACATTCTTGAGCCAGGTGAACCGGGCAGCGGCTTCCAGTTTGAGTCCAAGGTTACGGGTGGCAGCGTACCGCGAGAATACTGGGCATCGGTCGAAAAAGGGTTCGCCAGCATGATCGACAAAGGTGTCTTGGCTGGGTTCCCTTGCCTCGACTTGAAGTTCACCTTGACAGAAGGTGGCTTCCACCCTGTTGACTCGTCAGCAATGGCGTTTGAGATTGCCGCCAAATCTGCTTATCGGCAGTCGGTTCCCAAGGCTTCACCGCAGTTGCTGGAGCCAATCATGAATGTGGATGTCTTCACACCAGACCACTACATGGGCGACGTGATTGGTGACCTCAATCGTCGTCGTGGCATGATGAAGTCTCAAGAAACAGGCGCAACGGGTGCCCGTATCAAAGCGGACGTACCCCTCAGCGAGATGTTTGGCTACATTGGTGACTTGCGTACCATGACCTCCGGTCGCGGGCAGTTTTCCATGTCCTTCTCACACTACTCACCTTGCCCAAACAACATCGCAGAAGAGGTGATTAAGGAAACCAAAGAACGTCAGGCAGCTTTGTCGTAGCGCTCTTTCTGACACACTGTTCCTCTTTACCTAAGGAGTAACGCGATCGCCTCCTGAACGGCATCTGTTGGTCAGGAGGCGCACCTGTGTCTCTACGTTTCTCGACTTTCAGATCTCCGGTTTCTGTCAGGCAGCAGGCGATTGAAGCAAGCACAACGAGAAACCGGGGATCTCAGTTTCTCGTCATACATAGCGATCGTCACAACGTTTAGGACATGGGGATCAAAGGGTGTGGGGGCGTTGCCCTCAGCCGTCCCAACCCCTCTGTCTATGGCTGTATCATGTAACCCAAGCTTGAGCCGTTACCAAGATCGCTTTGCTATGGAGCTAAATTCTCTGCCTGCTGAGGTCATTCTGAGCCACTCTCGATCGACTCTTGGGCACCTGCACCTGGATGGGAACCCACAGCCTGGGGCTTCCTTGGAGGTTGAAGGGCAAACTTATTTAGTGCTAGAGCGCAGACATCGCTATCAGTTGCGATCGGGACAGTATCAACTGCAAAAAATTGCGCTCTACGTGCAAAAAATTGACGCTCTGGCAGAGGGCAGTTTATTAGATGGGCGTTGGGTGATCGGCGATCGCACCTGTCTCTACAATGCCCGCTCTGAACTACTTCGGTGTGCTGTGAATCCCCCTGGACCGTGCGATCGTTGTCTTCACTACGAACAGCCTCAAAGTGAGCTTTAAGCGCCATGTTGTAGGGACGTTACATGTAACGTCCCTACCATCGCTTCTTCTCCCTCACCGAGCGATCGCCACTAACTCCAACGTTTCACCAGGAGCAGGGACACGTAGTTGAGTCGGTAAGCCCGACGCAAGCAAGCGATCACGAAATTCTTCGACACTACCAACCGTCTGAATCAACTTCGGTAAAATGCCTTCGACACGCACATCACCCAACGTCGTCGGTATAAAGACGCGAGGCCTCAGGGTCTCCACCAAACGCATTGCCTGGAGCGGTCCCATAATCACCTGTCCCAGAAGCGGAATCACTTGCCCAATGACGGGCGCGATCGCCACGTCTACCTGTCCAAGCTGCTCTACAGGTACGTTGACCGGAAACAGGTGTGGCTCGTAGTAAAGCGTTTCGTTCGTGGTGGCATCCCGCAGCAAATAGCCGTTTTCGACCTGACCCGGTTGCAGTTCTGCCCCTGGAATCGCGGTAATTTTAAGCGTGTCGCCCAGTGAGAAATCCTGCCAGTGAGCGATCGCCGTGACTTGCTGATACCCCAGTTGTCGCACTACCTTGGCAGCCGTTGGAGACGCAACCACGGGAATGCTGCGATCGAGCCGTTCTAATGTTGGTCTATGGCAGTGATCATCAACGCCCTGCGAGATCAAGATGAGATCGATCGGGGGTAGAGTTTCGGGAGTAAACGCGATCGGCGTGTTGTGATACGCGGTAAACAGCCAGGGCTGACCATAAAACACCAACGGATCAACCAACCAGGGATCAACCAAAATTGTGTATCCACCCAGGTGAAAGAGCCAGCTATTCAGGTCAATCCGCGTCAGTCTCATGCTTGTCATCTTTCTTAAGGAATCTAGCTTCTATCTTACAAGGGTGTGGGGCATGGGGTGTAGGGTGTAGGGGGAAGGCTAAAGGTTACAAGATAAGAGGTCGGCGATGGGTAAACAGCATGACGTTATTGGTTCAAAGATTCCAATAGCTATGACGATCGCGGGGTCTGACAGTGGCGGCGGCGCCGGTATCCAGGCAGATTTACGGACGTTTGCCTTTCATCAGGTGCATGGGACTTGTGCGATTACCTGCATTACAGCGCAGAATACGCTGGGAGTTGATCGCGTAGACGCATTGACACCTGAGGCAGTTGTGGCTCAAATGGAAGCAGTCATCAAAGATATTGGTGTACAGGCAGCCAAGACTGGGATGTTACTGAACCAGGAAATTATTGCAGCAGTAACAACTCAGATCGAAGCCTTGCAGATCACCAATTTGGTCGTTGATCCCGTGATGGTGTCACGCACGGGCGCACAGTTGATTGACGATGCTGCGATCGCCACTCTCAAGGCTGCCCTCATCCCCCACGCAACAATCCTTACGCCCAATCGCTACGAGGCGCAGATCCTCAGCAATCTAGACATTCAGACGTTAGAAGACATGCAAACTGCCGCCCAGCGCATTCACGAACTGGGAGCAAACGCTGTGCTGGTCAAAGGCGGCGGTATGCAAGGTGAACTGCGCGGCGTTGATGTTTGGTTTGATGGGCAGCAGCTTGAAACACTTGTTGCCAAACCAGTAGACACAAACAATACTCACGGAACGGGGTGTACCTTGTCAGCCGCGATCGCCGCTAATCTCGCGCTAGGCTATGATCCACTCGCCGCCACTCGCCGCGCCAAAGACTATGTTACCTATGCTCTGAACTACGCGCTTGCCATTGGTCAGGGGCAGGGGCCCGTCGGACACTTTTTCCCGTTATTGGTCAGTGGCCCGTGGTCAGTGTAGGGACATTACATGTCACGTCCCTACTATTCCTGCCAGGTCGATTGCCAATCAGGACATTGATCGCTTTCCCAGCCGTAGGGATGCATCCCACAGACCAGCATAATACCAGCGTAGGTTTGACCGTGATAGTGACGGCAACCCACACAGGCAGGGCGATCGTTGAGAAATGGTTCTACCGTGTGAATCATGGGTTGAGCGGTTTCCTCAACTACAAGTTCCATTCCCAGATAGGCTTCTAAGATCGGGTCAATGAGATCGCCGAGGCGTTGCTCAAGCTCAAATGCGAAGACGGTTTGCATCTGCTCCGCAATTTCTTCTGACGCTTCAAAAAATGACTCAACCATTTCCCCAACGTCTTTGGCAATGTCAGCGAAGAACTGCTCTACCTCTTCAGCCATGACTTCCAGTAGCTCGGAAAAATCCTTCGACCAGCTTTCCATACGCTTTACAGTTGAACCTGTGACTTAAAGGTTTTCAGAGCCACAGAGGCAGATTACGCTTGTAAGCTTGCTTGAAGGCAGTATCGAGTCGCTGCGGCATCTGTGAGAATTGCTTCAGTATAGCTCACATCATTCGCTATGGTTTGTCTCGCTTCAGCCGTTTGAGTTCTTCCTGCAAGTCCATCACCTGCTGCCGCATCTGCTCAGCTTCGGTGGGCGCTGGCTTAGTGGGTTCGTCGTCATCCGTAATGATTTCGATGCGGCGCGGTTCAGTGGGTTGAGTTGAATTTGGAGACTGCATGGAAGGCTGCTGCGCTTTGTTGACCATATCATCCACAAAACGACGGGCTTCTTCGCTAGTCATCTCGCCGCGCTCGACCATTTCGTCTGCGAGTTGCTGCACGTGCGATCGCAGTTCACCAAGCTTCTCCGTTGCCTTCTCGCCTGCGTAGGACGCAACCCCAATACCAAGATAAACTGCCTTCTGAACTAAGTCTCCCAAACCCATCATGTTTCAAGCTCCTAAAGGTCTCAATCTTGCGTTAAGGGCTACGGCTAGACACCGATCGCCGCCCTAACGCTTCCAGCATAGAAACAAAGGCTCTAGTGTGTCACCGCTTTCGCAGGTGGAAAACCGTACTGAAAAAATATGGTTAAGAGAAACGGCTATGAAGGGACATTCGCCTCTCTAAAAGCGACCCGGAGTCCACGCCTATCGCAAGCATCCCGTATTGCTGCTACCTTCCAGTCCTGACAAGATTTGGGCGTTGCGATCGCATGGGTCCGGATCACTTATCAGGATAGCATTATCTGGGAATGGATCGCAGTCAGTAGTTGGTAAAGCAGGAAGCAAGGGAAGCTGAGGAGGCAACGAGGGAGAAGGCAGAAAGGAGGCAGAGGAGGCATAGCAACAAATAACGTCCTCAACTCAAAACTCCACGTCCTCATTCACTCCACCGCTATACGCCATTCGTACAGCTTGTAATGCACACAGCCGTTCTGTACAAGCGGGTCTTGTGCCACGATCGCGGTTGCTTCATCCATCGAAGCAGCTTGAAACAAGAGCATACCGCCGCCATAACAGCTCCAATAGCCAGATTTTGCCTGATGCCCTTTGGCAATCAAACTGCGAACGAATGCTTTGTGAGCGGGAATATATTGGTCGAAGATGGCTTTATCGACGACTCCTTCTTCAATTTTGACGAACCACGGCATGGACGGTGTTCCTTTTGAATAGACGCTGGCGCGATCGGGATGAGACACTGGACGGTAGACGTTGAACAACCGCTTGCTGAAACGATTTTTGCCTCGATCGCAGCTTCAGAGTCAATGGTCTCTAGTCTGCGCCAATGTCTCAACAGCTACCAGTCAAATGACGTAAGGTATACAGGGTAACCTTTTGAGTCCAGCAAACGGTCGGTTTTTTATTGCTTTGTTACCGTCTCAGGCGATTCAAGACTACGCCAATGAGGTGAAGCAGGTGTTTGTCGATCGCTATAACAGTCGCGCCGCCCTCAAATCGCCACCCCACATTACGTTACAGCCACCCTTTGCATGGCTGCCAGAGGCAATGCCCGACCTTGGCGAAACGTTAAGTGAGTTTGCCACTCAGTTTGCGCCCATGCCGATCGCGCTGTCGGGGTTTGGAGCGTTTGAGCCTCATGTTATCTATATCAATGTTATCAAGTCATCCACCCTGCTAATGCTACAAACAGCGTTGGCAAATCATTTGGAAGCAACGTTGGGGATTGTGGATGCAGTGGGAAAAACACGATCGTTTACGCCTCACATGACGGTAGGCTTTCGTGATTTGACCCCAGAAAATTTCAGGCTGGCTTGGACAGAGTTTCAGCATCGTCCACTGGCACTGGCATGGATGGCGACTCAGCTCACGTTATTGCGGCACGATGGGGAACGATGGACAGTGGCAAATGAGTTTCCGTTTCTGAGAACCGATGAAGCGACAGCTTGCCTTTAGTCAGCCCGCAGATAACCCTCCACCAGCAAGTCTGAGCCGATCGAGCGCCACTGCACTGATTGAAGTAAGAGAGCATCGGTCATGACAGTGAAGCCCAAATCACCAACTGGTGATGGTGCAGTCATACCACCAATGATTTTGGGCGCGATGAAGGCAAGCACTTTTTGCACAGCGCCATCCGCGATCGCCCGTGCTGCCAGCGTCCCGCCACATTCCCACAACACGCTCAGACAACCGCGATCGTACAGGTACGCCATGACAGCGGCAGGGGTCAATGGGGTGATTTCAATGACCTCAACGCTTTGCTGTCTAAGCGTTTTTTGCAAGGCTGGGTTTGTCTTCACTTCGGTAAAGACCAGCGTGGGCGCGATGTTTGTTTGCCAAAGTTGGGCATCACTGGGCAGGTCGAGCGATCGGCTCATCACCACGCGCAAGGGCGTAGGGTCTTGGCGGCTGGTTAACAGCGGATTGTCACGCCGTACCGTGTTGCCACCCACAATCACAGCATCACAGGCGGCTCTGAGTTGATGCACCTCTGCACGTGCGGCGGAACTCGTCACCCAGGCACTATGCCCGGTTGTCGTGGCAATCTTCCCATCGAGCGTCATGGCATATTTCAGGATGCCGAAGGGACGGTGATGTAGAATCCGGTGAATGAAGGCTTCGTTTAGAGTGCGACAGTCCGCTTCTTCAACCCCGACCGTGACCTCAATGCCCGCTTCCCGTAACCGCGCAATGCCTCCCCCCGACACTCTCGGATCGGGATCGACCATGCCGACGACGACTCGCTGAATGCCCGCTGCTACGATCGCCTCAGAACAAGGTGGTGTCCGTCCAAAATGGTTGCATGGCTCCAGGTTGACGTAGAGCGTAGCACCCTGAGCGCGATCGCCCGCCTCTCGGAGCGCAAACACCTCTGCATGAGGCTGCCCCGCTGCGGGATGAAAGCCTTCGCTGACGATCGCGCCACCCTGCACAATGACAGACCCCACCAATGGATTCGGTGCCGTGCGCCCTAACGCCTGTCGTGCGAGATCCAAACACCGCTGCATCAAGGCACGATCGTTCATGACTGGCTCATCAATCAGTTCACCGTCAGTCACTCCCCACTCCCTACTCCCTACTCCCCACTTAGCAGCTAGCTTTGTACGCCGCCCAACCGCCGAGATCAGAGATATCTTCCC
>JACMKO010000603.1 GCA_014380065.1 Leptolyngbya sp. ES-bin-22
CAAATTGACCAGTACCTTAAAAAGTTATTAGGATACTAAACATCTCTAAATGTGCTTGAGGCTACAAGTTCAGTTTCTAAACATCAAGAAACTAAATGGATGATACCAATTTGAATTGAAAAGACGACACATCTTGTAGGGGCGAGGCATTGCCTTGCCCCTACCCAGCGATTGGATCTGTAGCCGTCATGCTTTAAATTGGTATGACAAAAAATCCGTTACTCAAACGCACAAGCACTGTTTTTAGCTACTTGATTCAAAGATGAACGACTGCCCCTAGCGCCGTCGTCATGCTCTCTCAACTTGCAAAAAACGCTTTGAAAGATAGCTTTGGCAACCTGCTCGGACAGGTCTGTTTACTGCTAAAAGCCATAGCCTGTCAAAAATCTTCCAGCAACCATTCGGAGGCGCGTTCGCCTAGTTCAAGGGGAATACTGACTGCTTTGCCGAGCCGTGGGCGATCGCGAGTTTGCTGAACCGATAGAGCCACTTGCTCCACGCTGCCCCAAGCTTGCAGATGGTTGGCGACTTCAGTCAAATGTGCTAAATATTCAGCTTCGCTTAAGGGGAACGACATCTGCTCCAGATATTTCCACATGACTAAAAAAAAGATTTTGCCCTGAGTGCGGCGTAGCTGAACGTCGTAGGAGCGTCCCCACTTGTCCAGCAAGAGTTGACGTAAGTCATTTCCGGTCATAGTGCTGTCATCCCACAACTCCTTCCAGATTCACAGGAGGCGTTACACGCTGCAAGGGGTGTTCAGGGGTTCTCCTGCGATCGTTAACATTTTGTATAGAACCGACAGCCCTCTACTTAGCTATGATGCTAGCGTCAAGAAATGTAATAATCTTAGTGAATTACTCAGGAAAGCGGCAAGCCGCTCTGTGAGACGATTATTGCAGTGTTTGGTGAGCAGTGTCTGCAAGAGGGGCAGGCATCGATTCATGGGAGCGCAAAGCCAACCTCATGTTCCACGCTTAAAGCATCGCCACCCCTTCGCTAAAGCCCTTCCTTAACAGAACTATACGTAGTCATGACACAAATCTCTGGATCTTCGGATGTGCCCGATATTGGGCGGCGACAGTTCATGAACCTCTTGACGTTTGGCGCGGTGACCGGCACGGCGCTAGGTGCCCTTTACCCGGTGGTGAAGTATTTTATTCCACCATCAAGTGGTACAAGTGGCGGCGGTGCTACTGCAAAAGACGCACTTGGTAATGACATTCTGGTCAGTGATTTTATTGCTAGCCACGCCGCTGGCGATCACGTTTTGTCTCAAGGGCTTAAAGGCGACCCCACCTACCTTGTGATCAAAGAAGATAAAGCACTTGCCGATTTTGGCATCAATGCAGTCTGTACCCATTTGGGCTGTGTGGTGCCCTGGAATGTGGCTGAAAACAAGTTTAAGTGCCCCTGTCATGGCTCTCAGTACGACAGCAATGGCAAAGTAGTCCGGGGTCCAGCACCGCTGTCATTGCCGTTAGCGCATGCGGCGGTTGCTGATAACAAAGTCAGCTTTACTCCCTGGACTGAGACTGATTTCCGCACAGGTGAAGACCCCTGGTGGGCTTAGAGACCGGATTTGCCGATTGTTCTTTCCTCATGACACGTTCGTTACAGATGAAAAAGATTCCTTTAAAGAGATTGATACCTGCTGTTGGACTTTGTAAGTCTACGGCTCTAGCGCTGCTGGCGATCGCGGTCTTCTTGACAGGTAGCCTGAGCCTGCCACAAACCGCTGCGGCTTACCCCATTTTCGCTCAACAAGCCTACGAAAATCCCCGTGAGGCAACAGGACGGATTGTTTGTGCCAACTGCCACCTAGCAGCAAAACCAACCGAAGTCGAAGTGCCCCAGTCTGTTCTGCCCGACTCTGTGTTTGAAGCAGTCGTTAAAATCCCCTACAGCACAGAGGTGCAGCAGGTTGTGGGCGGCGGCGATAAAGGTCCGTTGAACGTTGGCGCTGTGCTGATGCTGCCAAAGGGCTTCAAGATTGCCCCCGAAGACCGTATTCCTGAAGAGATGAAGGAAAAGGTGCAAGATCTTTACTTCCAGTCCTACAGCGAAGATAAAGAAAATATCGTCGTGATTGGACCACTGCCAGGTGAGCAGTACCAGGAGATTGTCTTCCCTATCCTTGCGCCCGATCCTAAGACAGACAAATCGCTACGCTTTGGGAAGTACGCGGTTCACGTTGGCGGCAATCGTGGTCGTGGGCAAATTTATCCCAACGGTGAAAAGAGCAATAACGCCGTTTACAATGCCTCGGAAGATGGCACAATCGCCCAGGTAACGAAGCCAGAAGATGGTGGCTATGAAGTCACCATTCAAATGGCGGGTGGGAAGACGGTAGTTGATACAATCCCGGCTGGTCCCGACTTGATTGTTTCCGAAGGTCAAGCCGTGAAAGCAGGCGATGCCTTGACCGTGAATCCGAACGTGGGCGGTTTTGGTCAGGCAGATACCGAGATCGTCTTGCAGAACCCCGATCGCATTAAAGGTCTACTGGCGTTCTTCGGCATCGTTGTCTTGTCTCAAATCCTGCTCGTTCTGAAGAAGAAGCAAGTCGAGCGTGTTCAGGAAGCTGAAATGAACTTCTAGTTTCCACAAAACACTTTTATCTTTACTAGGGATGGGCGATCGCCCATCCCTTTTTTTGTTCATTAGCGTGACGATCGACTGCCGCATTATGTTCCTAAGGAGTTGTCGTGAGCCAATAGCTCCTCGATCGTTCTCGCTGTTTTGAATTGCTCCCAAGTTGTGGGGATAAAGGTGACCCGGCGAAAGCGCTGGCTGACGATCGGCTGCGGCAGTCTCTCTAGCGACGATAACTCTAGCTTGCAGTAGCGCTGTTCACTCTTGGCATCTCTGGGCTGGTCAGGAAAAAACTCCCAGCGGTAGACCTCACGGCTCTGGTTGACACGAGCGTAGTAGTTCACGGCATAAGCTTCCGTGCCAAACACTTTGGTTTGGTAGAATGCCAGCCACTGAGGAAACCAGTAACCCTGCTGTTTCAGCTTCTCCACCTGGGCAATTGGCATACGATACCAGCACTGTGAACGGGCAAGCTCGAAGTCTTTTTGGCTATTAATGACAGCAATCAACACTTCACCACGACGAGTCATTCGTTAGGATAAGGAGATGCAAGGACATGACAGGATCTAGTGATCCCAGTTTTGGACTGATGGAGACAGGTCGTACGCCAAACTTACTGCTTGACCTACGATCCGCTATTCCTGAGATTACGTTAATATTAGTTAACATCAATTGAATGGCGAAAGACTCCGCACCCCTATAAAAGGAGGACAAATCCCGGTGAATAAGCGGTGGAGAAATGTTGGGCTGTATACGCTGCTGGCGATCGTGGTCGTCTCTTTAGCGACAGCGTTTTTTGATAATAAACCTCCCAGTCGGGAAACCTGGCGCTATAGCCAGTTCATTGAGAAGGTTCAGGAAGGCAAGATTGAGAAAGTGCGGCTCAGTGCTGATCGCAGTATTGCGGTAGTGCAGGATGGCAACAATCGTATCGTCGTTAATCTGCCGAACGATCCTGAACTGCTTAACATTCTGACCTCAAATAAAGTTGATATTTCGGTCTTGCCACAAAACGATGATGGGTTCTGGCTCAAAGCACTGAGTAGCCTCTTCTTCCCAGTTTTGTTGCTGGTTGGTTTGTTTTTCTTGCTGCGTCGTGCCCAGAGCGGTCCTGGCAGTCAGGCAATGAACTTTGGCAAGTCCAAAGCCAGAGTGCAAATGGAACCGCAAACTCAAATCACGTTCAGCGATGTCGCAGGCATTGACCAGGCAAAGCTTGAGCTGAGCGAGGTGGTGGATTTCCTGAAAAATGCCGATCGCTTTACGGCTGTGGGTGCCAAGATTCCCAAAGGCGTTTTGCTGGTAGGACCGCCCGGAACCGGAAAAACTCTTTTGGCTCGTGCTGTAGCAGGTGAAGCAGGTGTGCCCTTCTTCTCAATCTCTGGCTCTGAGTTTGTGGAAATGTTTGTGGGTGTAGGTGCATCGCGTGTGCGTGACCTGTTTGAGCAAGCGAAGTCCAACGCGCCTTGTATCGTCTTCATTGATGAAATTGATGCAGTGGGTCGTCAACGGGGTGCGGGTCTGGGTGGCGGCAACGATGAGCGGGAGCAAACCCTGAACCAGTTGTTGACCGAGATGGACGGCTTCGAGGGCAATACAGGTATCATCATCATTGCGGCAACGAACCGTCCTGATGTGTTGGATTCTGCACTTCTGCGTCCGGGTCGCTTTGACCGTCAGGTAGTAGTTGATCGCCCCGATTATGCCGGTCGTCTGGAAATCCTCAATGTCCACGCTCGCGGCAAAACGTTGTCGAAGGATGTGGATCTGGAGAAAATTGCGCGTCGTACTCCTGGCTTTACGGGTGCTGACCTGTCTAACTTGTTGAACGAAGCAGCCATCCTCGCCGCCCGTCGCAACCTGACCGAGATTTCGATGGATGAGGTGAACGATGCGATCGATCGCGTCCTAGCGGGACCAGAGAAGAAAGATCGCGTCATGAGCGAAAAGCGTAAAGAGCTGGTTGCTTACCACGAAGCGGGTCATGCTCTAGTCGGCGCACTGATGCCCGATTACGATCCGGTGCAGAAAATCAGCATTATTCCACGCGGTCGTGCGGGTGGTCTGACCTGGTTCACTCCCAGCGAAGACCGGATGGATTCGGGTTTGTACTCGCGTTCCTATCTGCAAAACCAAATGGCTGTTGCTTTGGGTGGTCGGATTTCGGAAGAAATCATCTTCGGTGAAGAGGAAGTGACCACAGGTGCCTCCAACGACCTTCAGCAGGTGGCTCGTGTTGCCCGCCAAATGGTGACTCGGTTTGGCATGAGCGATCGCCTCGGTCCTGTAGCGCTGGGTCGTCAGCAGGGCAACATGTTCCTGGGACGCGACATTGCGGCTGAACGTGATTTCTCGGAAGAGACGGCTGCTGCGATCGACGACGAAGTGCGAAATCTAGTGGAGCAGGCATATCACCGTGCTAAAGCAGTGTTGGTGGGCAATCGCCATGTGCTGGATGAATTAGCTGCAATGCTCATCGAAAAAGAAACAGTAGATTCTGATGAGCTTCAGGAACTGCTGGCGAATAGCGATGTGAAGATGGCTTCGATCGCCTGACGTTAGTCGCCTCCGACTTTTACTCAACGGGTTTAGGGTGGTTCTAGATTTCTAGAGCCACCTTAATTTTTGGAAATGCTATACCGCTTGAGCCACACGAGCGTCCTGTTTTGGGTTTGCCAATCGGTTCGGTAGGTCAACCATTGGTGCAAGCACCTTTGATGTTGCAGGAGCCTCCAAAAGCGACGATTCCTGGAGGCTATCAGTTGCCTGAGGTCTGTTTTGAGCGGCTAGCTGTCCTGAAAGCGACGTTGTACTCTTTGCAGGTTCTAAGCGATGAGTTCGATCAGTCATCAGTGATGCAGGCAGTTGATTGACAGGTGCCAGGAGCGCACTAGCATCTTGGCTGAGATTGATAAGGTGGTTTTTGGATTGCTGCTCTGGCAGGTAGCTTATGTCTGCCTGGGTCGTGCTGACAAAAACGATACGATCGCGCAGACTGACGCGTTGCACCAACTGACTAGCCAACAGCACAAAGCGCCAATGCCGATGCATATCAGGCTGCACAATAACTAAACAAAGCTGCTGTTGGTTGAGCACTAAATTTCTTATGTCACCCACAGGTTTGCCGTGTGCATCCACTGCGGTAAAGTTATCCAGTTTCTCTTTTAGTGTTGCCATCTTGGTCAGCAACGATCGCTCCAGACGATGCTCTGGTGTTGCCAGATGAGCCAATTTTTCCGGTGATGCCTCATTCATTGGCTAGTACTAACCTCGTGAGCAACGGCTGAAATCGACCTGAGCAACGCAGCAGAGACAATGTGGTAGAAGCAGGACGCATCGTTGCAATTGGTTTTAGTTTAGTCATTTTCGGCTCATTAAGCGACTACAACATCGATCGAACACCGCGCCCATCGTGTACGTTACAAGCATGACTCCCCAAGCATGGCACGCTCTCCTACAACAGTTTCGTGCGATCGCGGTGATTCGTGCGCCGCAGTTTGAAGTCGGCTATCAAATGGCAAAAGCGGCAGCAGCAGGGGGAATACGACTCCTTGAAATTACCTGGAACAGCGATCGTGCGCCTGCGTTAATCCACAAACTGCGGCAGCAACTGCCTCACTGCGCAATCGGGACAGGCACAATCTTGAGCGAAACGCAGCTACAAGACGCGATCGCGGCGGGTGCTGAATTCCTCTTTACGCCTCATGTGGCACCCAGTTTGATTGAGTGGGCGATCGCGCAAGAGGTGCCGATCATTCCTGGTGCGCTCTCCCCAACGGAAATTGTCAGCGCGTGGCAGGCAGGAGCCAGTAGCGTGAAGGTGTTTCCCGTACAGTCATTGGGTGGTGCGACCTATATTGAAAGCTTGCAGGCACCCTTGGGTGGTATTCCCTTAATTCCTACAGGCGGTGTGACGCTGGAGAATGCAGCATCGTTTTTGGCGGCTGGCGCGATCGCGGTAGGGCTGTCGGGCAATTTGTTTCCAAAGCAAGCTGTCGTCACGGGCGATTGGGATGCGATCGCCCAACGTGCGGCAACCCTGGTCGATCGCCTCACGTCTGCCCATGACTGACATAAGTGCTTGCCTTGATTGAGCGTTGCAGCTAGTGATGCGGGTTCAATAACGGTATCATCACTTACTTTCCCATGAAGATTTGGGCAGGTTGGACGCTTTAAAGCGTTGATCCTTGAATAATGAGAATGTGAAAACTCCGGTAGAGTGAGTGCCCCTTGATGCTTCCACTTCGCGTCAGACAATACCTGGTGCCACTACTCGCGATCGCGTGGTCAGCACAGGCGATCGCAGCACCGACACCCATCCTTATCGCGCGAAATGACTCAGTTGCAGCCACCGTCCGCCATTTACAGAAAACAAAGCGTCGCTGGATCGAGATCAATTTATCCAGTCAGCGGCTCATTGCTTGGGAAGGCAACACACCTGTATACGCCATCCTAATTTCGACGGGCAAAGCTGAAACACCCACGCGATCTGGAGTCTTCGCCATTCAGACGCGCGATCGTTACGCCCGGATGAAAGGCGCTGACTATGATCTTTCTGACGTGCCCTATACGATGTATTACAGCGGCAACTATGCGATTCACGGCGCATACTGGCACCGTCGCTTTGGGACACCCGTAAGTCATGGTTGTATTAATCTCGCGGTGAACCATGCCCGTTGGCTCTATAACTGGGCGAGTATTGGTACATCAGTCGTCGTTCGTCGGTAAAACAGCCTTAACGCTTCCCTTTCTCTCCATTGCCTCTTAACCCTATCCTCAGCAAATCCCATGTTTCTTCCACCTGGTTTTAACCAACATGCCATTGTCACAACACTCGGCACGATGGTTTACTACACGGCTGATGCAACGCCTTGGA
The DNA here is from genome assembly GCA_014380065.1 of Leptolyngbya sp. ES-bin-22. Taxonomy (GTDB): domain Bacteria; phylum Cyanobacteriota; class Cyanobacteriia; order Leptolyngbyales; family Leptolyngbyaceae; genus Stenomitos. Next base: position 7,472 of record JACMKO010000603.1, read on the forward strand.
CAGAGACCGATCGCGACAGCCTGCCGACGCTGGTGTTTCTCCACGGCTTTGGCGGTGGCTCTTCTGCTTACGAATGGTCGAAGGTGTATCCTGCCTTTGCGTCGGACTATCGCATCCTGGCACCCGATTTGATTGGCTGGGGGCGATCGGATCATCCAGAACGGCAGTATCAGGTAGAGGACTACATCACGACAATCATTGAGTTTTTAGAACAGACGTGCGACAGCGCGGTGCCTGTGGTGGCATCATCGCTGACAGCCGCAATCGTCATTCGTGCAGCGATCGCGCGTCCAGAGTTGTTTCAGTCCTTGATTTTGACCACGCCAGCAGGGCTTTCTGATTTTAGTGAAGACTACACGCGCAGTTTCTTTGCTCAATTGGTCAGTACGCCTGTGCTCGATCGCCTTCTTTACAGTACGGGCATTGCCACCAGTTGGGGCATCCGCAACTTTCTGGAGCAGCGACAGTTTGCACAACCCGATCGCATCTTTCCCGAAATCGTCGAGGCATATCTAGAGTCTGCCCAACAGCCAAACGCTGAATACGCTGCGCTTTCGTTTGTACGCGGTGACTTGTCCTTCGATCTTTCGCTGTATATTTCGCAGCTAACGGTGCCAGCGACGATGCTATGGGGCAAGCGATCGCAGTTTACAGGACCCGATATCGGTCGTCGGTTGGCAGCACTCAATCCACAGGCAATTCGCAAGTTGTACGTGCTGGATGACGTGGGGCTAACCCCGCAACTGGAACTCCCTGCTGTGACGATCGCGCTCATCCGCAGATCCCTCACATTGCTAAAGTAGTGCTTGCGAGTTAAGCGCCAATGCGAACATCAATCACGTACAAATCTGAAAAATCGTAGGTAAAGCCTTCAAGCTCGATCTTGGTGCCCGTCTTAATCTTGTTATTGCCCAGCAAAGGACCATTTTTCGTCATGTTCGCATCGCCTGCGATCGTCACCAGAAAATCTTTGGTCAGCGCGGCTTCAGGTCTTGGGTCAGGCAAGGCCTTTAAGGTGCCGTTGGGCTGAGGCACTGCCACATTGCGAGGCAGTTCTCTCACCGACTTAATGGTGATGTCGCCAAAGGGTTGATTGCGGATAATCAGGCTGGTCTTGCCGCCTTCTTTCAGCAATGTTTTAGGGTCTTTGGAGCCAACGCTGCGAATGACGACATCTACCTCAACGGGCTTAACGTTAGCGCTAAGCTGAGCACCCGTGAAGCTGGGCAGCAAAACACCGATGATGACCAGCAAGATGAGCAGAGCAGCGCCAAGATCGAGAATGCTGACCTTACCAAATAACCGACCTTTAGAATCCACAATAGCCATGAAGTTTTGCCTCGACGATCGCTGCCTCGACGGTGTGTACGTCGGGCTACTTGGAGAGTACCTTGCCTACACACGGTCAGTCTACACGAGGGCGAAGGCGTTGAGCAGAACGCCCAGGCGAGAGCGAAGAATCCTGTGCCAGATTATCATGACTGCACGACAGGCAACCATGATTGCAAAGAATTGGCTCTCAATCCACTGAGTCGTGCGCACCAGGAGAGGCTCAACCGATGGCAACCGTTCGACTACAAGGCATTACACGACAGTTTGGCAACGCTGCAAACACGGCGATCGGTACAGGCATTACTGATATCACATTTGCAGTGCCTGATGGACAATTTTGGGTGCTGGTCGGTCCCTCTGGCTGCGGAAAGTCCACCGTACTCCGCACGATCGCAGGCTTAGAAACCGCAACGTCTGGGGAGTTGTACATTGGCGATCGCTGCGTGAACCAGGTGCCAGCCCGCCAGCGAGATGTGGCAATGGTGTTTCAAAACTATGCGCTCTACCCGCACATGACTGTGGCAGAAAATCTTGCCTTTGGACTCCAGATGCGTCGGGTTGAGGCAAAGGCGGCACAGGAGCGTGTCGAAAAAGTGGCGCAAATGCTTGCGATCGACCATCTGCTCGATCGCAAACCGGGTCAGTTGTCCGGTGGGCAGCAGCAACGAGTGGCATTGGGTCGGGCGATCGCGCGTCAGCCCCAGGTTTTTTTGCTGGATGAACCCCTGTCTAACCTGGATGCCCAACTGCGGGACGAAACTCGCGCCGAACTAAAGCGTCTGCATCAACAAGTGGGGATTACGACAATTTACGTAACCCACGACCAGACAGAAGCCATGACTCTTGCAGATCAGATTGTGGTGTTAGATCAGGGACGAATTCAGCAAATTGGCGCTCCTCAAACGATTTACAGCAGTCCTGCTAATCGCATGATCGCCACATTTCTGGGCAGTCCACCCATGAACATCATGCGAACGGTTTACGATGGCACAACGTTTCAGGTCAATGGACAACCACTGCCGTGTTCAGAGGTATTGCAGGCTAAACTCCAGCCGATCGCTGGAAACACGTATGATCTTGGCATCCGTCCCGAACATCTTCATGGGACTGGCGAACCTGATCATCTCCAGGTCGAAATCAGTGTAGTTGAACCGCTGGGACGAGAGGTTTTGGTACGCGCCAAATTGCCTGCGGAATCGTCCTTTCAAGCCCAGGAACTCGCCTTCCAGTGTCGTCCTGAGCAATGTCCTCGTGTGGGCGATCGGCTTTCGCTGACGCTAGATCTTAAGCAGCTCTTTGTGTTTGATATGGATACTGGGGAAACGCTGCATTCCCCTCATAGCGGCTCGTAAAACCCGCCACCAACCTGCTCTAATTAAACTCAGCGAGGCTGTCACCAACCCCGCTGGTCTTCAAAACCGGACGTGAATCCTTTCGATTCATCCGGCTCCTCAACAGTTTGGTAGTTGTCATCTACACCTCATCAACTATCATTAGCAGATTTTACGTCGTGACAATGACGATGGAGGAGCTGGAGATTGTTGAATTCATCCTTTCCGCCTTGAGCGCGGGGGATGAAATGGTCGATTTCCAGCAAATCTCTGTCCTTCAAGAACAGATGGCAGACGGCGCATTTTCCTTGTTGTCGTTTCAGCAAGCGAGCAACACGCTGATTGACTTGAGGATGTCGTCCCAGGCGGGTACTCCAGTAAATCCAGTCGGCATCAAACACCGAGCGTTGACCTTGAACCTTGATATGCCGCTGAATCGCGGTGTGACTATGTCTTGCTAAGCGTTGAATACCCTCCGGTGTGGATACAGCAAACGTCCATCCTTCACCTCGGTCAATCAGCCAATACCGATGGGCAATCCAGTGTTGACTTTTACGAGGATGGCGATGGGTCGCCCAGTTTTTCAACTGAAAATATAGCCAGTTATCCAGCCCTTGGTAGGCATGAGAACTAACCCCGGTCGAGAAGTAGTTCGTCCACCCGATGATCACCGGGTTGAGGGCATCAATCAATTGAGATTGAGTGGCTGCCTGGTGACGTTGGAGGATCTGCTTTAGCTTCTGTTGATGACGTTGGATACTGGTTTGACTCGGTTGAATCAGGGTCTTGAAGCCCAGCGGGGTGCCGTAGGCATTGTGTGCCGTGTGATGTTTGCCTGCTGGAAATTGGCGCACGGTGAAACCCAAGAAATTGAATCCAACATTTCCCTCGTGCGGATGCAACGTGTGGGTGATTCGAGTTTTCTCTGGGTGTAGGGTGAGACCCATTTGCGCCAGCCATTCCACCAGGATTTGTTGGCAATGCTGCACAATGGCTAAGTCAGCGTGGAACACCACAAAATCATCCGCATAGCGAATCAGATGGGGCGGTTGGATGTGCCCTTTCATTTGAGCATCCCAGGTTTTGGGAAATGCTTGTTTGATGCGGGTTTCCATGCCATGTAGGGCAATATTTGCCAGTAAGGGCGACAAGACGCCCCCTTGAGGTGTTCCAGTGGTTGTCGCAAACCATTGTCCTTGATCCCATACCCCTGACTTCAGCCACGCCCTGATTTGGCGGCGTAGTGTTGCAAAGGTGTTGATCTTGGCTAACAGCGCCTCTTGATCGATTTGGTCGAAACACTTCGAGATATCGGCATCGAGCACATATTTGGCTTTCAGAAATATGCCGTTGTAGATCGCTTCAATCGCATCATGACACCCCCGTCCGGGTCGGAACCCGTAGGAGTTTGGTTCCAAGCGGGCTTCCCATTCTGGCTCTAGAGCCGATTTGACCAGCGCTTGTAAGGCGCGGTCGGCAAGTGTGGGAATTCCAAGTGGGCGTTTTTCCGCTTTGCCTCCGGGTTTAGGGATCCAAACTCGGCGCGTCGGTTTTGCCCGTCTAGAGAGTCTCAGTTGCCCCACCAGTTCGAGCCGTTGTGCTGGGGTGAGTGACTTGATTCCATCCACCCCTGCCGTTTGCTTGCCCTGATTATCTTGACTCACCCGTCTGACCGCTAGACTCTTGGCTGACCATGACCGGATTAACGTCTTCTGGAGTCGCCGGACTGCCTTGACATCGCCACGATGGGAGGCTTTGAATATGCGCGTTTGCAGCTTAAAAACTTTCCGCTCTAGCGTTCGCCAAGGGATTGTTCTCCATTCCCTCATCAGTTTCATCAACTGTGCTTTAGACGTATTGACTGCTACTTGTACCCATTCATTCCAAACTATCGGGTCTACGTCAGCATGTCCCAGACATTACTCTAGGCTTTGGCTTCTTAGACCATCTTGCTCACTCATGGCTTGCGGTTGGCACCTACTCAAGGCATCGACCTTCCCTGAGAGCCCTTGAGGAGTTACTTCGTTCCGAATCACCGTGCTTGAATCCTTAGGATGCTGCTTTCTGCCGGGTTTAGTGAGAGTGCATACAGGTCGTGAACGTAAACGCCTGCCCCCATATCCTTTGCCTTTTGGCTCCAGCCTATCAGCCTGATTTAGCTGGGTTGATCTGACGACAGTTCGGACACAGCTTCGCTTTCGCTATCCATCGATTCATGCTCAGCATCCACCAGATGAGGCTTCCAGTTTATTGCCTTTTCACCCCGCTTTACGGTTTGAGAACCAGTCGCTCCGTAGGGGTGATGCTGTTACTCCTTGCACTTGGAGCTATCCATTACGCACAAGTGCGTAGAAGTGTTACAGGGAATGGCTTTGGAGCGTTGGGTGTGAGAGCCTTAATGGAAG
>JACMKO010000059.1 GCA_014380065.1 Leptolyngbya sp. ES-bin-22
ACAATTCTACCGTCCTGGGTTCGCATGTAGCAGGGCGGCTCGTCAAAGGGAGTCACTGTTGCACTGGTTACAACGGTTGGGGCTGCAAACTCAAGCAATCCCAGTGCTGCTGTCCAAATGAGGCAGGTGAGCGATCGACAAACATGGTTCGGTTTCGGGTTCATTAGTTTACAGAGCTGCGAGCTGTTTAAACGCCGTGGCAGTACGTCTCTCCTTCTTTATACTATTCACGCTACGGCGATCGCCATGATACACAACACAGTCGCTGAGAGAATTAGGTATTAGACCTTCTAGCGCACGTTACCTGTACCGTCCCTACGGATGGCAACGGCAGCTTTGAAACACGACCTGGCAAGAATCGTTACGAGATTCGCGCTAACCATGTACGATTAAATTTTGTTACAGTCATCGCAGACCCACCTTAACCTGACTTTTTCTGGAGATTCCCCATGTTGCGATTGGAGCACGTCAGCAAAATTTATCCGACTGGCGAAGTGCTAAAAGACATCAACTGGGAAGTGAAACCCGGCGATCGCATTGGGTTAGTCGGCGTTAACGGTGCTGGAAAATCAACCCAGTTGAAGATTATCGCAGGCGAAACGCAGCCAACCGCAGGCGAAATCATTCGTCCCGCCAGTCTGCACATTGCGTACTTGACTCAAGAATTTGAAGTAGACCCCACTCGCACCGTGAGCGAAGAGTTTTGGCGTGCCTTTGGGGAAGCGAACGATGTCCACGTAGCGCTCTCTGCTGTGCATCGCGACATGGAGACAGCCACACCCGAAGCGCTGGACACGCTGCTCCATGACATGGATCGCTTGCAGCGCCAGTTTGAAGCAATGGACGGCTACGGGTTAGATTCGCGCATTGAGAAGATTATGCCTGACCTGGGCTTTGACTTAGAGGATGGCGATCGCCTCGTCAGTGCGTTCAGCGGTGGCTGGCAGATGCGGATGAGTTTGGGCAAGATTCTACTGCAAAAACCCGATCTGCTGCTGTTGGACGAGCCGACAAACCATTTAGATTTAGAAACCATTGAATGGCTGGAAAACTATCTGAAAGGATTGTCTACGCCGATGGTGATTGTCTCTCACGACCGCGAATTTCTCGATCGCCTCTGTACCCAGATTGTTGAAACCGAGCGCGGCGTTTCCAGCACCTATTTAGGCAACTATTCCGCCTACCTCCAGCAGAAAGAAGAAATGCGGGATGCTCAACTGAGCGCCTACGAACGGCAGCAGAAAGACCTGGAGAAACAGCAGGCGTTTGTCGATCGCTTCCGCGCCAGCGCCACTCGCAGCACGCAGGCAAAAAGCCGCGAGAAACAGCTCGACAAAATTGAGCGCATCGAAGCTCCTACTGGTGGCGTGAGAACGCTTCACTTCCGCTTTCCACCCTCCCCCCGCAGTGGTCGCGAAATGGTGGAAATCAAAGACATGACCCACTCCTACGGTGAAAAGATTCTGTTTTTGGACTCAAACCTGCTGCTAGAGCGGGGCGATCGTGTTGCCTTTTTAGGTCCTAACGGTGCGGGTAAATCCACCTTGCTACACCTGATTATGGGGATGGAGCAGCCCACTGAAGGCACCGTGACGATGGGCGACCACAACGTCGTTCCCGGCTATTTTGAGCAAAATCAGGCAGAAGCGCTCAATTTGCAAAAAACCGTGATCCAAACGATCCACGACGAAGTGCCCAAGTGGACAAATGAAGAAGTCCGCACATTACTGGGGCGCTTCCTCTTCAGCGGCGATTCGGCGTTCAAAAAAGTCGAAGCGCTCAGCGGTGGCGAGAAAGCCCGACTCGCCCTGGCAAAAATGCTGCTGCAACCAGCCAATCTCTTGATTTTGGATGAGCCGACGAACCATCTGGACATTCCCGCCAAAGAGATGCTGGAAGAAGCGCTGCAACATTACGACGGCACAGTGATTATCGTGTCGCACGATCGCTACTTCATTTCCCAGGTTGCCAACAAAATTGTCGAAATCCGCGACGGCGAACTCATCCTTTATCGCGGCGATTATCACTACTACCTCGATAAAATTGCGGAGGAGAAAGACAAGGCGAACCTAGAGGCGATCGAAGCTGAAAAAGAAGCCAAAGCCGCCGAAAAACGCGCCAAACAAAAGGAAAAAGAAAAGTCCAAGAAAGCACAAACGAAAGCTTGATGGATAGCAGATCATTGCTCCTCGTGAGCAATGATGAACCATTCGCCTGCTTGACATAAACCCATTGCAAACAAAAGTTCCGCCTTGATGGAAACATGACCTACCCTGTCTCCATCAAGGCGTATCAAACAGCCGCACTAGGGAGCGATCGTTATTTCGTGGTTGACCGTCGTCGTCGACTCGCAGCTAAGAATCCCCCGGCTGCCAACATGCCCAAAACCGTCGTCGGTTCAGGGACAGCCGCGCCGTTGATGCTTGCCGAACCAACTGTTGCACCTGTGAGATTGACGTTGCCCAAAAAGCTAGCGAATTCCGGCGAAACACGTAAGTCAGCCTCGATCGCTAGCGCCTGCTCCACAAACGACAGAGATTTGGGTGCTGCCACGTCAAATAAAATCGCTCCAGTCGAAATCGTATCCCGCACGAAGAAGCCGCTGGCAATGCCAGCAGCACGTGCAGGGTCAAACCCAATCGAAAAATCCCCCACCGTCACAGCGTTGTTGAACGTAACCGAGCCTGTGTGTTTGATCGTGCCACCAATCGGCGCAAACCCATTTGCACTATCAAAACTAAAGGTAAAGTCAGTGGCAGGGGTAATGGGAAACCCAACCAAAAAGCTGCTAGAAACTGGCGGTACTGTATCCGCAGCGCCTGTGAGGTTCAACCCTGCGGCGCTCTGCAACGTAGGCAAGTCAAGAAAAACGCTCGTCACACCAGACACGAGCTGAAAGGTTGCAGCCTCCGCTTTGACAGGTGCCATCGCGGTAGACGCGACATTGGCAGCGGTTAACCCAATTACTACTGAAAGTTGATTAAGTTTCATAGTTGAGTCCATGCAAAAGAATGTGGAGGGAGATGCGTAAAGATGTCTATCGGCAGGGCAACACACTTCTTTATGAGCAAACTTTAGAGTCTGAAGCTTAAGAAGATGTAAACTTACATGTAGTGAGGTCAGGTCTTCATAAAAACTTCATACAAACAGTCCTTTAGTATGGGTTTCCCTCAGTTGGTTAGATTGCGCTGGCTTGCTGTCTGCGCCTTATCGCCGTTGGTTCCGAAACGCTGCCGGACTCACTCGCATCGGTTGTTCAGAGTTCCAAATACCAAGTCCTAAAACTCTAGCGTGTTCTTGAGCACGGACAAGGCGTTGATCATACTTGCTATTGGGTGGATGGGGCGTGACGATCGCATACCCTTCTGCCACCAGTACCTCATTCAGCAAGCGATCGCCCTGCCACACATACGCCAACCGTCGTCCAAAAGCATCGCGTGGCTCTGCATCTGTTTCCAACA
>JACMKO010000006.1 GCA_014380065.1 Leptolyngbya sp. ES-bin-22
ACCTTCATTGAACGAGCCGTGATGAGTGCTGATCCAGAAGAGGAGGATGTGCTGCTCTCTGAATTTGACCAGGCTTTAGACACACCACCCCTTCGTCCTGCCCTTGATGAAATGGTGGCAATGGATGTGGAAGCAGATTTGGTTGAACTGCGGAAACCGATCGCACCATCACCCGGCTCTGCGGCGGACATCGAACAGCTTTTCCGTCAGCTTAACGTTCGAGGTCTCTGTCATGTCAATTCTGTCTATGCTGAGATAAGCTTTAGCGTTTATTCCTCTTTATAGCAGCAAAAAAATTCCATATCCGCCAAAAGTTAGAAATCCTGAAGAACTTTATAAAGTGCTGCAATCACTTCCAACCAATCCCAGCAGACTGCTAGTCGCGTTCTTGCCCGGTGGAGCGGGGCTTACACTCACTGTGCCACAGGTAACACAGCCAAGTTGTCCGCGCCGAATTGCTTTTGGCATCACCAACGCATTCTCTTGATGACGGAACCATGCGATCACATTTAAGCCAATGATTCAGGTGCGATCGCTAGCGCTTACTTGTAAAGAAGTGCGATCGCCAGAATTCTGTAGAGTACATTAGTGTAAATGGAGAGTAACGGAGTCGAACCGATGACCTCTGCGGTGCGATCGCAGCGCTCTACCAACTGAGCTAACTCCCCAGGACGTGTTCGTTTCGACATCTTATCATTCACCTGCCTTACCTCGCTTTTGCTGCTGCCGTTTGATCGTAAGTTTGCTGCACGCGATCGAGTTCTAAATCGGAGAGATAGTCAACGACCCAGTTGGCGCGACGATGCAGCATGTGAAACGGATATGTATTAGCAACGCCCACAACGGGAATGTGTGCGCGTTTTGCAGCTTCGATACCAGCAAAGGTGTCTTCGATCGCCAGACATTCTGACGGGTGGAGCTGAAGATCAGGGTTCGTTTGGTTGAGGCGATCGACTGCCAACAGGTAGCCGTTTGGGTCCGGTTTGCTGGGCAGGCGTTGGTCGCCAGAAACGATCACTGGGAAAAACTCGCTGAGCTGGAGACGCTGGAGGACTAGATCAATTTCGGCTCGTGTTGCGCCGCTAACGATCGCCATCTGTAGCTTCGCCGCCCGTAGTTTGAAGATGAGATCCTGCAAGCCTGGATAGGTGGGCAATGTTTCCAGCTTACCCAGTTCGCTTTGATAGGCTGCTGACTTGCGGGCAATTAATTTCTGCACAGCCGCCTCAGTGACAACGCGTCCTCGATGCGTCAGCAGGTCTGTTAAACCAGTGCGATCGCTTCGTCCCAGGCAAAACTGACGAAATTCTCCTGGCTTGGGTCGCAGGTTTTCTTCCAGCAGGAGTTGATCAATCAGTTTTTCGTGGAGCGGCTCATCGTTAATAATGATGCCGTTGAAGTCAAACAGAACCGCTTTAAGCATTGAGACGAATGGTGAAATCTAAGGAGTTTGTAGCGCTAGAAAACCTATTCTCTAACAACTAACAACCAATCACCAACAACTCCCCTCTTAGCCAGGTGCCCATTGGCGATCGCCCCTCTCAAGATTCACCTCTGAGCTAAACTCCACCGATTGATACGGTAGCGGTTTCACGCCACGCGTAATCTGGTGTAGCCACCATAGCTCTTGAGTTTGCACGGCTTCAAACCGGGCCGACCCCATCCAGGCATCAACGCTACCGCCTGCATACGCCTGAATGTAGGGTTCTTCAAAAATTTGCGTCAGCCATTCAGTCTGTCGCAATACTTTTTGGTTGCCGTCTAGAATTGCCACTTCGCCGCCAACAGTCAGTAACCGATAGCTTTCGCGCAAAATCGCCTGGGAGACGGCAGGAGGCGTTTCGTGAAAGAGCAGCGACGCGGTGATCAAATCGAAAGACGCATCGGGCAAGCCTGTGTGTTCTGCATTGCCGTGCCGCCATTCAATCTCCAGTCCTGCCTGGATTGCCTTGTGTTCGGCAACCACTAGCATGTTGGGCGAGAGGTCTAGCCCGATGACATCTGCCTGTGGGAACGCTTGTTTGAGCAATAGTGTTGTAGAACCTGTGCCGCAGCCCAAATCGAGAATCCGGCGGGGTTTCGATTGCACTGACTCAACAAAACTTTGGCGTACCAGAGCTTCGCCCGGAGGCAACGCATATTGAGTAATGGGGTCATAGGAGACAGCCGCGCTCACGTTCAGGTAGCCGCCTTCAATGCCGTGAAAGTTTTGGCTGCTGTAATAGGTGGGGTAGACGAGGGTGGGATCGCTGAGTCGGGTGCTGGCGGCCTGCCAGTCGATGCTTTCGTAAAAACGCCGTAACCCCTCCTGGTCAATGAGAAAGGTTTTCACAACGGGTGCCAGAAAGCGCTCGAAGATTGTGTCTTTGCGGACTGCCATAACGTTGCTCAGGGTTGCTGGGTGTGTGGGTCAACAGAAATGGATGAATGACTTATCTAGATTCTAATCAGGCTCAAGGGTTAATGCCGTTTGGAGGATGTTTAACGACACTTTTTCAGAGTAAAAGAGTTCAGGTCAAAGTAGTGGTCGGGTTGTTCTGGCGTGTATTCAGTCTCTGACCTCATTACCCTCTTGCGATCGGGTTAACCCATTATGTTGCCATTCCGCTCTCGTTTGCTGCTACCAATCGTACTGCTGTGCGTGGCGATCGGTACCGCTGTTTTGACCCATGCAGTGCGCCCAAGCATGGCGGTCGAAGTGGCTCGGAGCGCCGATCGCTTTGTTGATAGCCTTTGCGTGGGCACTCACTGGAGCTATGGCGATACGCCGTATGGTCAGCGTTATGAGGACGTGAAGCAGAAGCTCATCGAATCGGGTATTCGGCATGTTCGGGACGGATTTTATCAGAACCGTCCCCAAGACTTAGGGAAAGCTGGCATTCGCACGACGATCGTCGCTGATCTTCCTGATCACTCAAATAGTGATGAAAAAGCAGTACGGGCGATCGTCAACCAGATTAAGACTGCCAACGCTGCGGGAGCCAAAATTGATGCCGTCGAAGGTCCCAATGAGCCAGACCTGTTTTGGATTCCGTCTCGGTTCGACAAAAAATACAAAGGGCAGGGCTTCCCTAAGGGCGCGATCGCCTTTCAAAAAGACCTTTACACCACCATCAAGCGCGATCCAGCAACCGCAGGATTGAAGGTCATTGGTCTTTCGCTCGGCACAACTTACGATCCGGGTGGAGGCAATCCCAATCCGTTGCCCAAAGGCAGTCTCGCGAACGCCGTTGATTGGGGC
>JACMKO010000060.1 GCA_014380065.1 Leptolyngbya sp. ES-bin-22
ACCGCTGCATTCACCAATGACAGCAGTACGCCCGTTTGCTCTTGTCCATTCGTAGCGAGATCGCTGTGGCAGAGGTAGATGCGTTCTTCGGCGCGACTGAGCAAATCGAGCAAAATGCGGCGCAAGCGACGTTCGTTCGCATCCATCGTATCGGCAGAAGTCCAGGCGCGACCCGACCAGCCTTGCAGAAACAGCGGGGCACCGAACAACGAATCGACACCGCTCAACCAGCGTGGCGAACCCGCATCCAGCCAGAACTGCCAGCGATGCGCACGGCGGCTAGAACGGTACTGAAACACATTTGCCAGCAGTACCGCGTTACTACTCGGTCCGATCGGGCGAACGGGGTACGGATTCGCTGTGACAGTGCCACTTTGCAAAAGTTGAATAAAGCGGCTCACGGTCATCGAAGCCGGGGCATCGAACCGTTGGCTACGCCGCAGCCTGTTATCAACGTCCCAATAGTGTTGTGCAGCTTCGATCAACTGGCGCAATGCCGACACCTGCTCAAACGGTAAAGACCCGCCGCCAAACAAAAAGTGCTGAATGGCACGATCGAGCAACGACACCGCATTAGGAATCAAGCGCTGCTCCAACTGACGCTGCTGTGTTTCAACCCACTGCACGATCGCCTGGTACGCAGTACTCGCCTGATAGCCCAACCGATCCCATCGGGGGAAGGCTGTTGCGGGCAGCAAACGGGGTCGATCGGGATGCGGCACAAAGCAGTAGTCAGCTAGTAAGCCAGCACGAACGGGGTCGATCGAGAAGGATGAAGGATAAAGGATGAAGGATGAAGGCTTTTTTTGAGTTGAGAACGTTGTTGCTTGCTGATTGTTGCTTGTTGGTAATGACGATTCTTTGTCCCCTGTTCCGCCTGCTTGTTGACTCAACACGACTAACATTTCTGCTACAGCATCGCGATCGACCAATCGTCCTAAACCGGGATACACCAGTGTCAACAGCGTCAAAAGTGCGCGAATAATGGGCGAACTGGTGAGGGGACGCTGATCGTTCAGAGACTCAACAGGGATTTGATACGGGGCAAGCATTTCGGTCAGGCTGTAGCGGGCGATCGCGTCTACACCCGGCGCAATGACCGCGATGTCTTGCGGCTGTACCTGCTTTGTCTGTACGGCTTCGATGATCACTTCAGCGGTACGGCGCAGCAGTTGGGCGCGTGAGGTGGTTTGAATTGCCTGGATCGCGTCTGGCAAACTAGCAAAGAAGATTGGGTCTGTTACCAAAGACATGATCGAGTCATCCAGTTCATCGCCCAAGCAGTGGACGGGACGCTCTGTGAGGGTTTCTACCTGGCAGCGATCAGCTAACCCTGCCAGATAGACGGGATCAGCGCCCAAGCCTAGCCTCACAGCGCCATCCGGGTTGTAGGTAAAGATGCCTGTGGCTCCAGCATCCAGCAACGCGTCAAACAGCGATCGGGCGATCGCGGGGTACTCATCCACATCATCTGCCAGCACTATGTGATAGCGCTGCGCGAGCTGCTGTTGATAGGTCGGGTTGGGCAATAAGTATTGCCAGTACAGCCCAGCGATGATGCCGTAGGTTAACAGTCCCCGCTCCAGGCACCACTGCTGCCAGCGTTGCAACAACTCGCCCACTTCAGCATCAGGCAGCGGTAGTGCGTCTGCTTGCCCGTGCAGTCCCTGCTCTAAGATGACAGGCACATCGGCTAGCGGGATGCTCGCCAGCGCCGCCAGTTGCAGCAAATCCAACAACCGTCGCACCAGCCGTCCTTCCGTGACGGTCGTCTGCTGCCCGATCGCCCGATCCAGTGCCGATCGCCAGAGCTGTGCCGCCAACTCTTGCTCATTTTCGGGTGCCAACCGCACGGGAAACTGCGCTTTCAGGTCAAGCTGCTGAATAAGCAACGACCAGAACAGCATTACTTCATCCTGAAAAAAACCCAGCGGTGTCGTAGAGTGCAGCGATACCTTGCTCTGAGTCGCGGCAGTGAGGTGATCGAGTAGGTCGATGCGGTTATCCCCGATCGCGGCTAACACCAGCACACCCGGTGCAAGCCCGTTCATAGACGGAGGACGCGCGATCGAGTGGGATGCTACAGCAGCGGCAGCACTTTTTGGCGCTTCAGACCGCTGCGCCTCTAGATCTCTGCTAGCATCTCCAGTAAAATCTCCGAACCCTCTCACACCAGACCGGACCCAACGGCGAAACTGGCTAACCAAAAAAGCCGTTTTGCCGCTGCGTGTCGCCCCTAAAACCCAAATCGGTTCACCGCTCACTCATTGCTCTCGGCTGATTTTGTTACTATGTCTAAGTGCTTTTAACCTTAACGCTGACGGCTTGCGATCAAGTCCTATCGTATCGTTCCAGGTTGCCAAAGCTTGATCGACAGCGCTTAAGACTCTGCACAATTCTGCATTTACTTGTACCATGCAAACAACAATTTGGACGAGGCTGAAGCAGTCGCTCTCTTCTGTACGACAGTGGTACGAGCAAACCCCAGAACGGGCACTTGATCAAGCCTACGCTGCTGTCTTGATGATTCGGTCGATTGAGGACGAACATTTTGATGGTAACCCGATCGCAAACAGCCCTGACAAATACGGCGCAAATTCTAATGCGGTGTTTCAGGAAGAGCTGAGAAAATGCCTCAAGATTGCGACGCTTCGTTTGTCAGAATTTAAGGCAAGTCGCTTCATTTTTAACACCACCGATGGGTCTGCCAATGCACTTAAAGGGGCAGCATCGTTAGCCAATAAAGAACGATCGGCAATTATTTTAGAAAAGCTGAAGTTTATTGATGAAGTCCTCGGAAACTATCAGCCCCAACCAGCAGCATCGCTGTCGCTGGTGCCAATCGAGCAAAATGGCAAGGCTCAACTAGCTCAAAGTGACAGCAATCAGCTCATGGTGCGATCGACGGGAGCGTTGAGCAATCAACGGCTGAGTAACGGTCAAACGATTGGGCAACTCTATCAATCAGAGGGAGCAGTAGATGACGGGACAGGCATTTCTGGTAAGTCAGGTGTGCTGCCTCGAACGATCGCCAGTACGATTAACCGCATCAAGCGAGATTTAGACCCAAACTCTGAACAGCAAGTTGTGCGGAACTTTCGGAGCACCAAGGCAAAGACCCAAACGGCGATTCGCCTGGTGCTCATTCTCATTGCAGTGCCCTTACTGACCGAGCAAATCTCGAAAACGGTCATCGTGGGTCCCATCGTAGATATCTTTCGACCGCCCGCTTCAGTCGAACCCTTTTTGAACTTTGAGCTGCAAGAAGAAGCCTTAAAAGAGCTACAAACTTTTAGGGAACGGCTCGAATTTGATTTTCTTTTGGGTAAAGCCCCCAGTTTGACCAGTGAAGTGGGTGGCGATCGCGCTGGCGGTGAAGCCATAGGCGGAGAGCGTCAAGCCATAGGCGAAGCCAGCAAACAGTTGACCAAAGAAGAGCAAGAAGCACTCATTGGAGACAAGCTCAAAGAGAGAGCAGAAGAAATCAAATCGGCATATAGCTACACAAGCTCTGATGCGATTAAAAATATCTTTTCTGATTTATTTTCCGTGGCTGCATTTGCGATCGTGCTGCTGCTGAATCGCCGTGACGTAGCTGTACTGAAGTCTTTTATTGACGACACGGTGTATGGCTTAAGTGATAGTGCGAAAGCCTTCGTCATTATCTTGTTGACTGACATGTTTGTGGGCTTTCACTCACCGCATGGATGGGAAGTCTTGCTAGAAAGCTTGTCTAAGCATTGGGGGCTGCCGCCAAACCACGACTTTATCTTCCTTTTCATCGCTACCTTCCCAGTGATTTTAGACACCATCTTCAAGTACTGGATCTTCCGCTACCTCAACCGTATTTCGCCGTCGTCGGTCGCAACGTACAAGAATATGAACGAGTAAAGGGTTAACGCTTGATGGGGCTTGCCTGATTGACTGACAAAAGTCCTGAAAGGCTGATGGCTCCGTTGCTGACCCGCCCGTGATTAAAAGCCGAGCTATCGGTTTCAAACCCGTTGTAGGCTTTGCCTTCCCGAAGGGTAACGGGTTGAAAGACCCTTGCAGTCCTCTTGAGAGGACTTACTGCTGTTAGCCCGCACTTTCAGTGCAGGGCGGGGCAGGCGATCGCAGAAAGATTTGTCGGTCAACCAGGGCGCTTGCTGTCGATCGCTCAACCAAACCCCTCAGGTCTCACCCGCGATCGAAGCTGGGCATCGTCCCAGAGAGCCTCTGAAACGGAGCAGAGCCTATCCGCGAGGACGCGAAGGCAATTGCTCTTTACCTTCGGCGGCGCTAGCAACCGCCAACAGCAGCGCATGGGCTTACTTAAAGGAGAACCTGGAGCATTGACGATCGGTTAGGGACGTGTAGCCGTTTCACGCTTAGGATCGTGGATTAATGAACCTGAACCACCTCTCTTCTGTAGGGACGTTACATGTAACGTCCCTACAGAAAGCATTGCACCTGATTAAAGCCACGATCCTTAACAAACCATCGGCTTAGCGGGACAGACCAGGCACACCTCGCCTGGAGGACAGACCTTGCCAAACGCAGACGACAGCAAACGCCTGATGTTTTTACTCATGAAGGTAAGCGTGTGCACCGTAGCAGTTTCAGCCGCCTCTCCCTGAGAAAGCGTGGCGTACAAAAGAGTGGCTTTATAGCTGAAATGCTTTTGTTAAAAGGGTTTCAGCTATCATACGGTGAGTTTTGATCGTCGTTCCTAGTGAACGATCGCGGTATGTACGGCAACGAAATGTTCGCTGGATACACCACGTTTTAGAGCGAAATTAGACTGATGGGGGGAGAAGCCCGTCACGTTACATTCGGTAGTATCGACTCAGTTGGTGCGCTGCGATTCTGTGCGGTATCGAGCCAGTAAATCTTCCACCGGGGTAGGGGTAATACGAATGAAAAGCGATCAACAATAACTGAATGTTGATTTATTGCTCCATCTGCAAATAGCTGAACTATAATCACTGCACACATTTGAATCAACAATACCAAGGGCTTGTGCCATGAACAAAAGTGAATTAGTGGACGCGATCGCAGAAAAGGCATCGATCACCAAGAAAGATGCGGATGCAGTGCTGACTGCGGCAGTAGACGCGATTATCGAGGCAGTCTCCGCTGGCGACAAAGTGACTCTGGTTGGCTTCGGCACCTTTGAAGCACGTCAACGTCAAGAGCGCGAAGGGCGCAACCCCAGCACAGGCAAGCCTATTAAGATTCCAGCGACGACTGTCCCTGCCTTCTCAGCAGGCAAGCTGTTTAAGGAAAAAGTGGCTCCAGCCAAAGAAGAAACAGAAGAGAAAGAAGAAAAAGCCACAAAGACAAAAGCTAAAGCAAAGAAGTAACGACTCTGTTGCTTGCTGGGCATGGATGCCCGTTGATCGATGCCCCCTGCCGCTCGCAAGGGGCTTTGTGTTCTACCGTTTCGTTCGTTGTTTGAGTGCCTAGAGGTTCACGGAGCGCGACCGCATTTAGAGCTTGGGCAGGCTAGCGTTCGTCATCTTGCTACGCGCAAGGCAAACGTTGTCTGCCCTTTTGATTTTTGTGTGTCTTGGATGGGTGAGGAGACTGTGTCAGCGGTAACGAGCTATTGCCAGCAAGGCGGCATGTGCTGTAGGTGAACCTGGTATGAGAGTGAAACTAGCCTGGTAGACGCATGACCGCTGCATTACTGGAGCTTTCAGGATAAGGGAAGGTTGTGAAGACAAACCGACGATCGCTCTTGTCTGGTAAAGCAACGACGCGATTGTGTGTGGCAAGTGAGCGGCTAAGGCTTGGCATAAAACTAGTGGTGTAGCAGAGATGGTAGTCCTTTACTAAAAAGGACTACCATCTCTGCTGTTTAAGGGATTGTTTGAAACGTCGTGTTTCTCTTCTTCACTGTTAGAGACGATGAGCGCATAATATACACAACGCGAATGCACTGCTTGGCTGCGTTTAAACAGCCTCTAGCTTAAACAGCTTCTAAGAGTTGCGACAGCACTTCGACGTTGCGATCGCTCACACCAGTTGGCGTTCTCAAAGCGCATCTAAGAACGCCAACGTGTGACTAACAAGACTGTTTAAAGTGGTCATTTCGATCGCTTGAGTTGATCAATTCGCCAATGTAGCGCTGTTCGAGCCAGGTACGCATTTCAGATTCGGACGCGTCATAACGCGATCGCCCTGTCACAGCATCATGAGCGTGCCACCAGCGGTTGCCTTCAGCGTCACAGGTAGACCAAACTCTCGGTTCAGCGTCTGCCATGAGACGCTTCACGAAAAACTGTGACGCTTGCTCTACCCAGGCTAAGGGCGTGTGTTTGACCGCGATGGACGCGGATTTGGGTAACTCCCATGCTTGTTGACCAAACCAACGTAATGCAAGTTTCATTTCAATACCTCCGTAGATGACAATGTTGTTGATGACAATGCAACTGGTGACACTAACGATGCTCGACCAGGAAGCTTTGCCGTACCTAGCCATTGGGTAATGGCTGCTTGGCTTTGACTGAAAACCATAGCTGCGAGGATAAGTCCGGCTCCAACGAAGCCACGTGCACCAAAGCGCTCTCCCAACAACCAGAACGAAAAGATGGCTGCAAATACTGGTTCAAGCATGTAGAGCAGGGCTGTTTCATGGGCTGAAACCCACTGCTGAGCCACTGCCTGCGTTATGGTTGTCATCGCTGTCACCACAAGCCCCAGGTAAAGGAGTTGTCCCCAATGAGTGGCGATCGCTGGCAACTGTGCCACAAGATCGGGAGCTGCCCAGATCAGGCTGACTCCAGCTACCAGAAAGAGCTGTATGGCTGACAGTGCCAACGGTGGATGACGGAGTGTTGCTGCCTCTAGTAATAAGATGTAAACGGTGTAGCTTAAGGCACCACCAAAGATCCAAAGGTCGCCAAGACCCAGCCCACCGCCCTCCCAGGACATGACCCCGATCCCGACGATCGCCAGTCCTGCGGCAAAAACCGCCATCATCTGTAGCCGACGACCCAGAAACAGTTCCAGTAAAGGCACGAAAACGACGCTCAGGCTGAGCATGAACGCCGCCCGACCCGCCGCGATCGTCTCAAGACCAACCGTGAGGGTAATATAGGATGCCAGGTAGGCTGAACCCAGCAGCACGCCATCGCGCACTAACCGAGCGTTTAAGCGACGCAGCCAGGGAGTAAAAACCAGCGCTGCCAGCACAAAGCGGACGGCAATCAGCACGATAGGTGAAATGCTGACCACAGTCTCTTTGAGGACTGGAAACGTCGTCCCCCAAATCAGAGTGGTCACGATGAGCAGTAAGATGCCTCTGGTATGAAGATTCTTAGATGGTGTAACAGACATAACAGAAGATAAACTCGGACTGTGTGTACTTTAGCCAATTAGCTTTACATAAATCAAAAGACAGCACTCATCACATCTATGAATAAAATTGATGGAAGATGAACGACACCGACCATGAATGCGAATCGTCAAGGTCAGATTAAGCTTTCTCAGTTGCGCGCCTTGGTTGCAGTCGCAGAGCGCGGCAATTTTGGTGAGGCGGCATTGCAGTTAGGTTTGTCACAGTCGGCGGTGAGCCACGCGATCGCAACCTTAGAAGACATGCTGGGAGTGGTGGTGCTTTCACGGGGGCGGCATGGTGCGCACCTGACTCCGGTAGGCGATCGTGTGCTCACGTACGCTCAACAGATGATGCAGTCCTTAGACGGGATGATGAAGGAAGCGAATCTGGCGAAAGGGTTGGAGGGTGGTCAGGTGCGGATTGCGTCGTTTCGCAGTGTCGCAACTCACATTCTGCCAGAAGCGATCGCGCAGTTTCGGCAGCGCTTTCCTGATATAACCGTTCGCCTTACTGACCACGAAGATTTGCCAGAAGTAGAACAAACGCTGCGAGAAGGGCGGGCAGATATTGGCTTTACCTATTTGCCGGCTAGCGAAGATTTTGAGGTTTGGGAATTACTTCAAGATGAATTTGTGGTGTTATTTCCACCTGCATTTAAGCTCAAAGGTAAGCGCCTCACGTGGGAAGAACTCGCGCACCATCCGATGATTATGCCACCCGAAACGGATGCAACCATGCTGCAATTCTACGCACATTGCCTCAAATTTAACTGCACATTAACTGTTGCTTATCGTGTCAATACCGATTCGACGATCGTCAGTATGGTAGCTCGCGGCTTAGGAGCAGCCGTTCTACCTCGCTTGTCGGCTGAGCCTATCCCTGTCGGTGTTCAGGTCTTCAGTCTGCCAATGCCAATCTATCGTGTTATTGGTATTGCGGTGCTGGCAGACGCATTACAAGTGCCCGCTGTCTTCGCCTTTTTAGATATCTTGAAATGCAAGGATTTATTATTACCACCGATCGTATGAACTCGTATGCAGCGGCTCATTGGAGGATACTCTAAAAGGGTCTAGCGGTTAAAGCACAATGGCAAAACAGTCCCTTAAACGTTGATTATGTCTACCTAGCTCAGCCCAATCTGCTTCAGCACTGCGGCACGCGCTCGTTCAGAGAGCTTGTCCAACAAGATGTTTTCAGAGTCGTCAATCAACGCTTCTTTTTGCATCAGTTCAATCATCGTTTGATGGAGCAATGCCTCTACTTGCTCTGCTCGCTCCGCTAACCAGAGATGTGTTTCAGTATCTTGAGGGAACTGTTCGATGCAGGTCGTGGTGTAGTTGCGGAATGCTCTGACCTGACGCAAAAGCCGCGCCAGGTAGCCGGGGCATTCGCACGCGATCGCCTCTGCGGCTCTACAAATTTCAACTAACGCCTCATCAGAAACATCAGAGATTTTAATCGTTCGCGTTGAATTAGTCATTGCTAGATCAGTCATTGCTAGGTCAGTCATGGTTGAGCTTCATTATCTATTTAACCCGAATCGGTTCTTAAGCCATCAGAGTCAAAAGGAAGATTTTCCCAGGGTTAAGCATGTAAGTTTAATCACATCAAAATGCACAACATTCTGTGTAAAATCACTACGTACCTCTGGTTGAGTGACAAATCTTTTAGGATCACCTGCCTCGCCCTACACTGAAAGTGCGATCTAACAGCAGGAAGTCCTCTGTAGGCTTTGCACCGTTAGCCCGGATTCTAATCGCGGGCGGGTGAGCAACGGAACCCTAAACCTTTCAAGACTTTAGTCAGTCAAGCAGCTACGCACGCTTTGTACAGAGAGTGGAGACTTAAATTTACGTTCTTTAACAGAATATAACGCACACGAGACACCTGTGAAAGGAGAGGTGCTTTGTGAAAGCTGCCTTGACAGATATCCCTAGACCATTAGATGTTTTACAGATGGGCGGAGCATCAGCACCAACGCTTAGCAAGAGGCAGCATTATAGGTGCGCTTGAGGGCAACAGGGATCAACCCGATCGATGCAAAGCTGCGTCAGCGGGACGGTGCTGTTCTAGGTATGCCGTTCCCCTTCTGTAAAGAGTGACACGTAACGTCCCTACAGAAGGGGAACGGCATTTGAAACATAACTGGCGTTGTGTATTTGGGTTCAGCTTGGTTCAGTATTCTGTCCTGATGGTGGCGGAAAGTGCCGTATTGGGTAGTAGTTCTCGTGCCTTGTTGATTGTTCACGCATGAACCCTGCTGCCTTGCCTCTCATTGTCGTCGCTTGCCGTGAAGGATACCAATCTCGCTGCCAAGCGACTCAAACCCAACTATTGGTCTAAGTTTTATGCGTATCTCCACGGCAACAACGCTTGTCTGTAGCACTCTAGCTACGGTTGCGTTTTATCAAGGCTTTGCTGCGCTTTTCCCTCATCTTGCCCATCCTGATGATGAATCTGCCTCTAATGCGAAGAAGGATGGTACGACAGACCAGACAAACGGGCAAAAGCTGGCGATCGCATCGCCTGAAACCATGCCGTTAACCAAGGTAGATGCTCGTTCTAACGCGCCTGCAAAGGCTGAGCAAGCTGGAGCGGGAGGTAAGCGCACCGTCGTCTCTACGCGGAATTTACCCACGGTCAATGTGCCACCCACTCTGCGATCGATGCCAAACCGCTTCGCTGAGCGTGCGCTACCAGACGTTGGTTCAACGCCGACTGTCCCTGATGTTGCACTACCTGAAATGAGTGGGCAAAATCAACCAGACCTCATCGACCAGGGTCGAGCGAATGTCAGCACAGCCCAATCTTTACCCTTTACGTCCATAAACACATCTCTAACGGATGTCAAAGGGCATTGGGCAGAAAGCTACATTGAATCATTGGCGGCAAAGGGCGTTGCACGAGGCTTTCGCGATGGTAGCTTTCGTCCTGATACGCTTGTCACGTCGCAACAGTTTGTGTTGATGACGCAAAAGGCATTCACAGCTTCGCCGATTTCCTATACCGATTTGCAGCAGCTTCACCTCGATCGCGCTCCCACACGCGCTGATGCGGCGGCTTTTATTTACCAAACGCTCGCAAAAGCAGAATCAGCCCCCCTCACGATGGCTGTGCAAGTGAGTGGCGCAGTGCCCCGCCCTGGTATTTATGCCATTGCCAACGGTAGCAGAATCGATGCGCCGGCCAACGCTGGTGTGCCTACTGTATCGCGTGCCATTCAACAGGCAGGTGGGGCATTGGAAGGCGCGAACCTGAACCAAGTTCAAATCCACCGGATCGGTGAGACATCTGCAAGACAGGTCATTAATGTGGATGTGCGGCAACTGCTTAAGACGGGCGATCGTAGCCGCGATATCGTCCTGCAACAAGGTGACAAGCTCTTCATTCCTGCTGCTGCTACCGCTGCTACCACCAACCCGATCAGCACGTTGCCAACGCCAGAGCGTTCGATCAGCCTGGTAGAGAGCACAAAGTAGTATCGGCTCAGCTCATGGCTAGCGGCTCTTAGGATCGTGGATTTAACAAGGTGCAATGCTTTCTGTAGGGACGTTACGTGTAACGTCCCTACAGAGGAGAGGTGTTTCAGGTTCATTAATCCACGATCGTTAGTGTCAATCAGGCTGTTTCATCGGGTGCTGCTGACCCAATATCGTTTTGGCTCACAGGCAGGTAAGGCAAAACCCGATCGCAGCAAAAGAGCGTTCCTGCGGCGACACAGATGGGCACGGCTAAGAGGCTCACAAACGGAATGCTGACGAGCACCAGACAAGCCCAGCTAAAGGTGGCACTGGCTGGTAGCGATCGCGCAAACACGCCCAACTTGCGACGAAAGCTAAGGCGACGACGTTCAAGAGGCGCATCAAGGAAGTCCAGACCGACTAGCAGCGCTGCCAGTGCCACCCCACCGACACTGGCGATCGTGGTGCCAATGGGCGGTAGGAAATTGAGCACCAAGAACGGTAGCCCAAACGCGATTAGCAGCAGCAGTTTTTTGAGCTGGAAGGTAAGGGCGCGCCAGATATCTTGCAAGGCGCGGCTAAAGCTCGGTGCGCCAACGGGCACCTGTCCTCTACGTAACCGCTCCGTTTGTTCTGCCAGGTTGCCGTACCAAGGTGCGCCCAAAATGGCACCAAACTGCACTAACAATAAACCCGTGAGAACGAAAAGCGCGATCGCCATTAAAAAGCGCAGTACATCATCCAGGAACGTTGCCCCTGTTGGTAACCAGGTCAGAAGTTGAGATGCCCAGGGCGGTAAACTGGCGACCCATTGTGCAAGCCCGATCGGTACGCCAGAGGCCCACCGATCAATGCCTCGCCAGCCAGGAAGCAGTAACCCAGCGTACAATGCCGCCCCGATCACAAGGTTGACCAGAATTGGGAGTACGACACAGCTCCACAGTTGAGGATTTTTGCGGATGAATAGCAATGCCTGGAGCGGATAGGTTGCTCCTGCAAAAACGCCAACAGGTAACGCGCTTACACGGTGCATGATCTCAGAATCTGACTCTTCTGTCATGATGTCTTTTGCAAATATTTCATAGCGAGTCTACCGGACGATCAAGCTGGCTTTGTGCTCACATTTCAGTTTGACAGACCATAGCCTTGTCTGTCGCCTCAAAAGAGCCGCTTCAGCAGGAAAATAACGAGGTTGATCGTCCGTCCACAATCAACGTAGAGATATCAGCATCTTTGATAGCGCATTCCGGGCTGTTGGGAAACCAAACCCATGAGTTCAAGCTGAAGCAGGGCGCTGGAAACGGAGCCTGCCTGAAGTTGGGTTTGCTGCACGATCAAATCAAACGGTAGTGATTCTACGCCGTTTTCCTGCCCAAAGTGAGTGAGCACTTGCAGCACTTTTTCTAATTCAGGTGCTAAGTCTAACGGGATTTGGGTTTGGTGGGCTGGCGTAGAAGGTGCAAGCTGGGGCAAGCTGCCTAGCATTTCGAGCAGATGCGCCTCGCTGAGAATCACTTGAGCACCTTTATTGAGCAGATGAAGACAGCCGATCGCCTTTGGATTATCCAAGCTTCCAGGCAGCACATACACATCGCGCCCGTACTCATTCGCAAGATGGGCTGTGATCAACCCACCCGATCGCACTGGGGCTTCCATGACGATCGTGGCGCGGCTCAGTCCAGCGATGATGCGGTTGCGGCGTGGAAAGTGGGTGCGATCGGGCTGTGTGCCAGCCGGATATTCACTTAGCAGCAGCCCATGCTCAATGACCTGTTGGTGTAACTGGCGATTTGACCAGGGATAGACCACATCAACTCCCGTTCCCAGAACCGCCAACGTGCGTCCGTTTAAGCTGATGCAGCTTCGGTGGACTTCCGTATCAATGCCTTCCGCCAGTCCAGAAACAACACTAAAGCCGCTTTGCGCCAGCGTAGTCGTGAGGCGGCGAGTCCAGCGTCTGCCGTAGTCGGAGGGGTCACGGGTGCCGACGATCGCCACCATCGGCGTGGTGCCCTGGTTCTCGAGCAAGTCAACTGTGCCGCGATAATATAAGAGCGCTGGCGGATCAGGGGTTTCCAGCAGCAGTCGGGGATAGTCAGCATCGGCAGGTGTCCAAAAGTCGACATTCTCGCGTTCATGCTGTTCTAGCAGGGTGGCTGGATCACGTTTGTGTCGCTCTGCCACGATCGCATCAGCCGTTTGAGTCCCCAAGCCTTCCACGTCCACCAAAGCGATCGAACTGGCTTCCCAGGCGGTGGTCAACGAGCCAAAGTGCTTCTGTAATCGCCGGAGCAGAACTGGACCAACGCCATTAATCTGTGACCAGGCGAGCCAAAATGCACGTTCTTCAACCAAGGTTCCATCCTCATGTAGATGCCATTCTTAACGCTAGCCAGGACTGCGATCGCCAGACTTCAGCTTTGTGTAAAGTCGCTGCTCAAGACGTGATGTCAAGACGGCACTAGCGACCATTCGCTATACTCGCTCCCATGTGGTTTTAACCCGCTTCCGCGCTTGACGGTCACGTTGGGTGCTGTGAGCGATTGCTAGTAGCAGTCATTATGGACAATTTGGTGATCAAAATTGCAAATTTCTCGCTTGACTTTCCAACTATTCAGCAGATTCGTTACCTTGTTTTTCAGATCGAGCAGGGAGTTTCTGCCGCATTGGAGTTTGACGGCAAGGATGAGGCTGCTACTCACCTCCTGGCATATCTGGATGAGCAACCCGTTGGTACGGCAAGAATCCGTCTGCTTGACAGCCAAACGGCTAAAGTCGAACGAGTTGCCGTGCTCAAAGCCGCACGAGGCGCTGGTATTGGTAAATGCATCATGATCGAAGCGCTAGCTGTTCTGAGTAAAGCAAACGTTTCAGCAGTCCAAATTCACGCTCAGGAGTCCGTGCGGGACTTTTACCAGCGGCTGGGGTTTGAGCCAGAAGGCGAAGTTTTTGTCGAAGCGGGGATTCCCCATGTCAAGATGAACAAGCTGTTAACGAGCTAGGCTGGACGGTGATTGGACGCAACCGACGACCGTGGGTGAGAGGGTTGCCTGCTCTGGGATTGCTTTGGCTGCTAGGGGCGATCGCCGATCGCCTCTGGTTTGCCTTAGACCACAGCATTCCCAGTTGGGATCAAGCTGACTACTTGACCGGGGTGTTGAACTACTGGCAAGCCTTCCAAGCACCGCAGTGGTTCTCAGGCGCTTGGTGGACTCAGCTCTGGCAGTTGTCCTCTAAAATTCCGCCGCTTGTTTACATCACCACAGCGCCCTTTGTGGGTCTTTTTGGCGCTGGCGCAGACCAAAGTACGCTCGTCAATCTTCTGTTTAGCGCTGTTTTGCTCGGCTCGGTTTACACCATTGGCGTGTGCCTCTTCACGTTGCCTGTCGCGCTCTGGGCAGCAGGACTATGCCTGCTCATGCCGGGTCTCTACCGCGTCCGCCTGGATTTTTTGCTTGATTTTCCGCTCGCAGCGATGGTAACGCTCTGTTTTGCCTGTTTGACTGTGTGGAGAGAAAATGGAAAAAAGCTAAAGGCTCAAGGAAGGATAAAAAGCGGATCGAATCTTAGCCTTTATCCTTTATCCTCTATCCTTTCAGAGTGGCTGCTAGCGGGTGCGATCGCCCTCACCCTTGGGTTAGCGCTCATGGTGAAGCAGCCAGCGCTCTTGTTTCTGTTTGTGCCGCTGGTGTGGGCAGGCATGGAGACGATCGGGCAGCGTGCCTGGATGCGGTTGCTGCAATTAGCACTGGCAATTTGTCTATCAACTGTGATCTGGGTGCCTTGGTATCGGACAAACTGGCTGCTGATGCTGTCAGCTACGAAGCGAGCCACCATCGATTCTGCGATCGCGGAGCATGATCCCTCTCTCCTCTCGCTCGATGCCTGGACTTATTACTTAAAAGCGCTTCCTGGCATGATATCGCTGCCACTGCTGGTGGTGCCACTGCTAGGCTTTTTGTTCTTTTGGCGGCGATCGCGCGTGAGCTGCCACTGTGCTGGCGAAGCCGACTTTTCACCTAAAACAAAAAGCTATCGTCAACACGCCTATGGTGCGTCGCGAGAGGCGCTGGGCTGGCTGTGTCTCTATGGCATCGGTGCCTACTTGTTGTCATCGTTGAATGTCAACAAGGACGATCGCTATGTGGTGCCCTACCTGCCGATCGTGGCGCTGGTGCTGGCATATGGTATAACGCTATTGCCCAAGCGTTGGCTGCTCTTGCAATGGGGCACAGTCGGGGTAGCGATCGTGCTGATGTGCAGTAATCTTGTGGCGTTGCCACTCGGCAGTACACCCCAGGCAACGTCTAGAAGTCAGCACTTCGCCTATACGGGCGACAGCTACCCCCATGCTCAAATCATCGAATCAGTCATCCGGGCAGCACCGTATCTGCGATCGACCATCGGTGTGCTGCCGTCTACGGGGCAGATCAACCAGCACAATGTCAACTACTACGGTAATCTTCAAAACTTCCGCGTCTACGGGCGGCAGGTGGGTACTCGAAAGTCGCAAGTAGAACAAGATCAGCGATCGCTCTCCTGGTTCATCACCAAAACGGCTGATCAAGGTTCCATTCGCCAGCAGGACTCTCAAGTAGCGCTGGTGAACGCGGTTGAACGGGGCACCGATTTCACACTGCACCAAAGCTGGATGTTGCCCGATCGCAGCACGCTGAAACTTTTTCGCCGCAGCATTCCTCTGCTAGAGGTTACCCCTGTGATTGGGGAAGAGAAGTCAGAAGTCAGGACTCAAAACTCAAAACTC
>JACMKO010000061.1 GCA_014380065.1 Leptolyngbya sp. ES-bin-22
AGGAAAAATAAAAGGATTCTATGGAACCGCCTGAGGATACGCGTTGCAAAGATCCTGTGGGCAAGCACATCCTCGGTATTAACCCTGCGATTAACCAGCCTTAATGTGACAGCGATATTTTTATAGGGGCTTTCTCTTGTCTGAACTGACGCAATTTACTTGTAACGAATACGACGAGTTAAAGACCTCTGTTTCTAGATTTAGTTTTTTGGTTGACGCTACGTTTTATGAATGAAAGTTTGAATTAAGGTTCATACTTTCATAGCTTTCAGGGTGTGCTGGCTCTCACAACCATTGAACCGTTCACGCATAGCGATCGTGAACAGTTTGGATGCGACTGAGAATCTAGCGGTTTGAGTTGTGGTCAATGGTTTTGTTCATTTATCCTTCAGTGGGTGTTTATGCCTAATTTTTCGCGCAGACAATTGCTGATTTTCTTTGGTAGCAGTGCCGCTGCCGCCGCCCTAGAACCCGTTGTAAGCCATAAACTTTTTGGTAGTAGCAGTACTGCTGAAGCGGCTTCTCTAACGTTTACGCCCGTGCGTCTACCTCACCCCTTGCCGATCTATCAGCAGCAGAGCAGCTTTTTAGCCACTGGTTTTGGTCAGGGCAGTACGCTGCCACCAGCGCCAACGCCTAATCTCGATGCCTTTAGCCCTCTAGATGATGTCGTCGTGCCGCCAGAGTACGAGCGCTATGTCATCGTCAGTTGGGGCGATCGCGTCTTCCCCAACCCAGAGGATTATTTTGGCTATAACTGCGACTACACAGGTTTTGTCCCAGTCAGCGGTCGTAACGATGGTTACCTTTGGGTAAACCACGAATACAACAGCTTCCCCATCTCGCCGTTCGCGCCTGAAGCGCCTGCTGATGTGGCTACGTTTGCTGCCTCTGGACCGATCGTCGTCGATGCCTTCCCAACTGCCCCTGGTCGTGCGCTCTCTGGCGAGTTTATGTACAACATGGGTGGATCGATCGTTCGCCTTGCCCGCGACAGCCGCAAAGAGACGTTTGCTGTGGTGAAAGATGCTAAAAACCGCCGCCTTCATGGTTTGTCTGGCTTGGGCATCAACAGCCAGCGCTCCGATGCTTACAGCAGCGTTACCGCCTGGGGCACCAAGAGCTATCAAGTGGGCGATCAAAATTACTTGACCGCGACGGGACCCGCTGCCAAAGAAGTGTTTGAAGCCGTTAACTCCGATGGTCTGGGGAACAAGATCATCGGCACTGCCTACAACTGCTCTGGTGGCACCAGTCCTTGGGGTACCATTCTGTCTGCCGAAGAGAACTTCCAGGGTTCAGCGGGTGCCTTCTTCGTTGGCGTTCAGGAAAACATTAAACCTGATGGCAGTCAAACCGGGTATGCAACTGGCACGACGGGCGCAGAATTTGGTTTGGCAGGTGAAAAATATGGCTGGATGGTAGAAATTGATCCAGCTAACCCAAACTATCGTCCTCGCAAACACACAGCGCTGGGTCGCTACCGCCACGAGAACATCGCTATGCGCGTTCAGGCTGGCAAAAAACTGGTTGCCTACTTGGGCGACGATCGCCGGGGTGGACATACCTGGAAGTTTGTCAGCGACGGCACAGTCAGGAATCCTAAAAACAAAAACAACAGCAGCCTCTTTGAGGACGGAATTCTGTATGTAGCGAAGTACAACGCCGATGGTACGGGCACCTGGCTACCGCTGCTGCTCTCGTCGCCCACCGATCCGGTCAAACCTTCTGAGATCACTGCTGGCGATCCACTGAAGCTCAGAAGCGGCAGCACCCGGTTCCCAAGACGTGCGGGACTTGCTGGGCAGACAACAGATGGTGGTTCGGTTGTAGTGGCGCTTACGCAGCTAACCAGCACGACAAACGGGGTCACAACCGTCACCGCTGTAGCTGAAAGTGTCGCCTTACCAGACTATCAGGGCAAGAAGCTAAGCGATTTCTACACCAGCCAAGGTGCTGTCCTGGTTGATGCGTTCCTTGCTGCTAACCTGATTGGTGCCACGCCAACCGCTCGTCCCGAAGACCTTGAAATTAACCCCAGAAACGCCAGGGAGGTGTTCATTGCCTATACCGATGGGGCACCAGGCGGCGACGGCTACCCCGACTCTCGCATCTTTGTGGTGGGTAAGTATGCAGCAGCCGTGAACGACACTCAGCAGTCTGGTGGTCTTTACAAGATCATGGAAGACAGCGCTGATAGCACTGGCACAACGTTCCGCTGGGAACGCTTTGCTCAAGGTGGTGAAGCAGGTGCTGAAGCAGGCGCTGGTTTTGCCGCAGTCGATAACCTGGTGTTTGACAACCGGGCAAACATTTGGGGCGTTACAGATATGTCTACAGCAACCCACAACGGGTTTGCCACTGGTGCGGCTGGCACACTCAATCCGATCGACCACACCAGAACTGGCGATGTTTCCGCCTTTACGGGCGTGTTTGGCAACAACTGGCTGTTCTACATTCCCACTACGGGTGCTGATGCGGGTCGAGTAGTGCCGTTTGCCTACGGTCCAACGCGCTGCGAAATGACAGGACCAACCTTTATAGGAGACACCCTCATCCTGGCGGTGCAGCATCCCGGCGAAGATTGCCCGTTTACGCCCAACACGACCTTGAGCCGGACGATCGAGCTACTAGCGCTAGATGGCACTCTGTTTAACCAAACGCGCACAGTCGCACGCGGTAGCAACTGGCCCAGCAACATTCAGGGTCAGGCAGATGGGCCACCCAAACCATCAGTAATTGGCATTCGTCGGAAGCGATCGAACGGTCAATTTGTCTAGAACAACCGCTGAACGAGAAAGGATACCCACAGATGGCGTATCCTTTCTCGTTTAAAGCACTCGCCACAACCAAAGATGAAAGGCTTCTCGTATGGGATTACGGGGTATCATCCATACCAGCGTTAACGATCAGATCAAGCAACCTTAATGTTGCAAGGATAGCTTGAGAGGGGCTTGCTAAAGAGAGAGCTTCTACAATCGGAATGATGGCGCGATCGTTCTTGATCAGACGCGCATACCCTTTCGAGCAGATCCAATTTATGATTGCTTACGTAGTACTCGCAGGGTGGCAGAGTCACGAGCGATCGAGTTCCAGTCTTACAGTGTTGGTTTTTTGCGTTAGGAAAATATGCAGGCTTCTACCAGTTCCACTTCGGCTTGGCAGCAACTCAAAAACCGTGACCTTAGCTGTGAAGAAGCCCTCCATCTCCTCGTAGACAGCCAGGGCATTGTCAACCTTCAGTTGCTCGATCGCGAGGTGACGTACCGCTTTCTTAAGCAGGTTTTCGATCGGCGAGCGTTGCCGCCTGTGATCCCGTTGCTGCTGTGGCGCAATTGTTACTACCTGGGGAGTCCTGTCGCGCTGAGTGAGGCAGCGATCGCCAGTCTGCGAGAGCAAACCGCGATGGCAATTCACGTGATTGCGATCGCCGAGCAAAGTTACCGCGCCTGGTTCCAGTCTCAAAACTTTGACCAAAATCGGATCAACGCAGAGGTGGCAATCAACCCGCTGACGGGTGAAGTTGAGCAAGAAAACATCGGCAAGATGACGGAGCTGCATCTGTCGAAAGCCACCGACCAGATTGGTCGCATCAAAACATTGATTTCAGGCGCACTGCGGAACCGTGCCAGCGATATTCACCTGGAACCAACTCTGGATGGTTTGAGAGTGCGCTACCGCATTGACGGCATTCTTCGCAACATTACAACGCTGCCGCTTGAGGTCAGTCGTCGCGCTGTCGTTGCTCTCAAAGTGATGGCAGATATGGATATTTCAGAAAGCCGTCGCCCGCAAGATGCCCGGATCAGCGAGAAATACGTCTCCGAAACCGAAGCAGAAGTTGGGCTAGATATGCGGGTCAGCACACTGCCGTGTGTGGGTGGCGAAAAAGCGGTGATTCGACTGTTACCTCGTCAGAACCCATTCTCTAGCATTGACGAACTGGGATTTTCCGATAAAGCACTAGCTATCTACAAAGGCTGGTTGGCGCAGCCGCAGGGCATGGTGATCTTTACAGGTCCTACGGGTTCGGGGAAGACCAGCACGCTGTATACGAGCTTGCAGGCGATTGCCACTGAACACGTCAACGTCGTCACGGTCGAAGATCCGGTTGAGTATGTGTTGCCTTGCATCACGCAAACGCAA
>JACMKO010000062.1 GCA_014380065.1 Leptolyngbya sp. ES-bin-22
ACTCCGATTTCCGAGTCTCTATCAGCTTAGGGTAACTGTAGCGCGATCGTTTGAACGTAATTTCTGTGCATTAGCTTTGCTTAAAGCTGTTCGAGAAAAGGCAACTGTTTTTTTGCGTTGGACAGACGCAACATCCATTTTGAGCGCTGGACGTTGAAACATATCGCTGTGGTCTGCAAAATGGGGCAAGGTATAGTTATTTCGGTTGACTAGCAGAGATTGGCAGTCGGCTAACCTTATCACTTGTGCTTTTAGACTCACTGCGTTATGCCTCGCGTTTCTATCATTATCCCTACCTTAAATGAAGCGGCTGTACTGGGACGAACATTGCGCTGCTTGAGTGTGCTTGACCCGCCTGCGTGGGAAATTTTGGCTGTGGATGGTGGCAGTCAGGATGAAACGGTGGCGATCGCCCAAACCACTTCTACAACAGTCATTCACTCAGACCAGGCGGGGCGCTCCATCCAGATGAACCGGGGTGCAGAGATTGCCACTGGTGATATTCTTTGTTTTCTCCATGCAGATACGTTAGTGCCTGATGATGCGATCGCGGTCATGACTCGAACTCTGGCAAATCCCGCG
This sequence comes from Leptolyngbya sp. ES-bin-22, assembly GCA_014380065.1. GTDB lineage: Bacteria > Cyanobacteriota > Cyanobacteriia > Leptolyngbyales > Leptolyngbyaceae > Stenomitos. The sequence continues at coordinate 583 of JACMKO010000062.1, forward strand.
ATCGCCTGCGGTGGCTTTATTTCGCTCATGGCTGGCACCGAAACCACCCGTTGGGGCGTTTCACTGCATAACTATTTGAAAACCTACTATGCACCGCTGCTGTTTCGTCCGTATCTCTTCTTCTTCAAAGGGTTACGGCTGCTGTTTGGCGATCAGGTGATGTTTTGCCGTCGCGGTGATTTTTGGGCGTGTGGTGGGTTTGATCCCGCGTTACCCATTATGGAAGAGGCTGATTTGTGCCTCAAGCTGTTACCGTATGGACGGATTCGTCAGGTAAACCGAGTCGTGCAGTCGTCCGATCGACGCGTTGCTAAATGGGGGACATTCAAAGCAACCGCGATTTACCTCTACATTGGCTTTCTTTGGGGCATTGGTGCGTCAGCCGCTACCCTCAAGCGCTTCTATGAAGACATTCGCTAAAGCAATACGGGGATAGGTAGAGTACAGGTACTTGGGCAGAAGTCGGAAGCCGGGAATCAGAAGTCAGAAGGCTAAAACTCAAAACTCAAAACTCTCTAGCTTGTCGGCGCAGAGCGCTACTCAAAACTCAAAACTCAAAACTCAAAACTCAAAACTCAAAACTCAAAACCTCCCCTGTTTTCCCCGCTCCCCCTCTTCTCCACACCCTATGCCACACTCCATTCTTGACGAACCGTTTGTGCAACCGCTGGATGACTACAATCAGGCGATGGTTGCTCAGGTACATCCGATCGATTGGGTGAATCCCCAACCAGCACCACTGTACGACCTGGTGGTGATTGGTGCTGGTACGGCGGGACTGGTCGTGGCGGCTGGGGCTGCTGGGCTAAAACTGGGGTTGAAGATTGCCTTAGTTGAAAGAGATCTGATGGGTGGCGATTGCCTTACCCTGGGCTGTGTTCCTTCCAAGACAATTATTCAGTCTTCACGGATTGCGGCAACCATACGCGATGCAGCACCGTTTGGCATTCATCCACCCGCGTCAGTAGACGTTGACTTTGCAGCGGTGATGCAGCGGATGCGACGCATTCGAGCCGACATTAGCCACCATGATTCGGCACAAGAATTTAGGAGTCTGGGCATTGATGTCTTTTTGGGTGAAGCGGCATTTGTGGATGAGCGGACGATCACCGTTGACGATCGCTACCTGCATTTCAAAAAAGCTGTCATTGCCACAGGTGCTCGCGCCACCCATCCCAACATTCCCGGACTGGCAGCAGCGGGCTTTCTCACAAATGAAACCGTTTTTTCGCTGACTGATCGTCCAGCGCGCTTAGCGGTCATGGGTGGTGGTCCGATCGGGTGTGAACTGGCGCAGGCATTCTATCGTTTGGGCAGTGAAGTGGTTCTGTTGCACAAGAATGGACATCTGCTCGATCGTGAAGATGCCGATGCCGCCGAACTCATACAACAACGCTTTTTGCAGGAAGGCTTGAAACTCCTACTAGATTGCAACATTGAACGAGTAGAACAGACTGAGGCGGGAAAAGTTATCCACTACCAGCAGCACGGTGACGCTAAGACGGTAGTCGTCGATGAAATTCTGATTGGTGCGGGGCGATCGCCCAACGTTGAGGGACTCAATCTAGAGGCTGTTGGGGTCAAGTACGATGCTCATCACGGCGTGGAGGTGAATGATTACCTGCAAACGACGAACCCACGCATCTTTGCGGCTGGCGATATTTGTATGCAGTGGAAATTTACCCATGCCGCCGATGCCGCTGCTCGCCTTGTCATTAAAAACGCTCTGTTTGCGCCGTTTGGGGTGGGACGCAGTAAGCTCAGCAGTCTGGTGATGCCCTGGGTGACGTATACCGATCCTGAAGTTGCCCATGTGGGATTGTATGAAGCGGAGGCGCACGCCAAAGGGATTAAAACGCAGACGATCGTCATTCCCTTTTCAGAGGTCGATCGCGCGTTAACCGATGGAGAACCAGACGGCTTCCTCAAGGTTCTGCTAAAACGCGGTTCAGACAAAATTTTGGGAGCAACGATCGTGGCGCGTCATGCAGGCGAAATGATCAGCGAAGTTACGCTGGCAATGGTGACGAACCAGGGACTCAACGCCCTTTCCAAAGTCATTCATCCCTACCCGACTCAGGCAGAAGCAATTAAGAAGGCAGCGGATAATTACTATCGCAACGCGTTTCTTAATCCCACCACCCAATTTTTGTTAAAACTCGTCGCCCGGTTCAGCTAATAGAGGACGGCGTAAGTTAACCAATCATTGCGTTGTACGAATGTAATCACCGTTGAACACTTAGCACGAGAAACGGTAGGCGTATTTCCGCCCAAGTCTACTAGTACAAGAGGGCAGAAGTTAAGCGACCCTTAATTGTCCCCTCCCAGGGTCAAGCACATTACCGAAATCGGCACCTAAGACCCTGAGACTAGACGAGCACGAACGCCAACCGTTGTAACCACTGCTGACGCGTCACAGCACTCCTCAACAACTTGCCCTCCGGGCCTCGATCCTTCACCTGGCAGAGACCGGACGCAACCATCGGGAAAGTGCCTGTGCACTCGCTGTCAGTCGAGACATGGCAAGGCGCTGGCGAGACCGCTGGTTGGCGTTGAGTGCAAAAGAGAGCATGGTCATGCAGCGTTTGCAGGATGCCGCACGTTCCGGTGCCCCTGCGACTTTGAGTCTGGAACAAGTGGTGTCATGCTTTGCGCTTGCCTGCGAGCAGCCCGAAGTGTAGGACTTCGACGCGCAAGTCAAAGACATCGGCGAGACCGACCTCAGTGCCCAGGCAAGAGCCGCTGCTGGCGAACACACCCTCAGCTCTTGACGAGCGGACCGGGATGCCAGCGCTGGAACGCTCAGCTCCAGACTGACCGCTGCGACCAGGCAAACCCCAACGTCGCGCGTTTGAGTCTATGCGGCACGGCACGCAACCGTTGCTTGCCAGTTTTGCTGTCGCCAGTGGGCAGAGCCTGGCGGCAACCGTAGGCGCTAGACGCACCGAAGCCGACGCTCTGGCTCATCTGCAACACATGTTGGCGACGGCTCCGAAGGCGACCCAATGGCATTGAGTGAGGGCTTGCTTGCAGACGCATCAATCCGAATCCTGGGTGCGCTTGGTGACCCGCGATGCCGACATGACGACGCACTTGGGACTCAAGGGCAAGAGTGGGCCTTCTCAAGTCGATGGTCACCCGCATGACCTTTTTGACGGCTCCGACGCATTGACTTGTGTTCCACTGCACCCCAAACCATTGTTCTTGGCTCAATCCGATCGAAGCTTGGTTTGGCCTCTTCATGCGGCAGTGACTCAGTCGGGGCAATTCTCGGAGTCAGGCGGACTTGAAAACGCCACTGCTGGCGTTCATCACTTCTTTCAACCGCACCATGTCAAAGCCCTTTCAATGAACTTCTAAAGGAAAGGCGTTAACGGCTTAAAAGGGGTAGCCGAACTTACGCCCTAGTCTACTAGTGGCGTAGCAGAGATGGTAGTCCTTTTTAGTAAAGGACTACCAACTCTGCTGTTTAAGGGATTGTTTGAAAAGTCGTGTTTCTATTATTAACAGTTAGAGACGATGAGCG
>JACMKO010000063.1 GCA_014380065.1 Leptolyngbya sp. ES-bin-22
AACCGTGTTTCTCAAAGATATGAATGATTTTGCGGCGATGAATGCCGTTTATGCGAACCATTTTGAAGCCGCGATCGCGCCTGCCCGCGCCTGTGTTGAAGTATCGCGCCTGCCCAAAGATGTCCTCGTCGAAATTGAGTGCATTGCAGTGGTCTAATCTACCGCTTAGCCTACACAGGAAGATCAGCGCGGGGGTTGAAGGTTTCGAGCTGGCGGAGCTTTTCATACAGGTCGCGTTCTTGAGGGCTGGGGTCGCGCGGCACCATGATTTGAATTTCGACGATCTGATCGCCACGTCTGCCGTCAGTGGTGGGGTATCCCTTCGCGGCGAGGCGCAAGCGTTGCCCAGTTCGCACACCCGCAGGAATTGACATTTTGACCAAGCCATCAAGCGTTGGGACTTCAAGCTGTCCGCCCAAGACGGCTTCGCTGGGTGTAACGGGCAACAAACACTGAATGTCGGGACCTTCCAGCCGAAAGAAGGGATGGGGCGCAACGTCAATTTTGAGGTACAGATCGCCGCCCGCAACGCCCTGTCCTTTGAGCCGGATGCGCTGCCCTGTTACCATTCCGGGCGGCATATTGACTTCGAGCGATCGTCCATCTTCCAGGCGAATCCGCTCCTGCCCACCCGTATAGGCTTTTTCCAGCGGCACGGCTAGACGCGCTTCGGCATCCCGGCGGGTGGCGCGAGGGACAGTGTAGCTTGTTTTAGTGGTGCCGGGTTGATAATAATCGCGGGTGCCAGCACGCGGTGGGCTGGTGTCTTGATTGGCGCGACGGTTGAGCAGTTGATCGACGAAGCTGTTGAAATCGGCAAATTCAGCGAAGTCTACATCATTACTAGAGGGACGATCGCCCCGTCCATCCCAACCACGTGATGATTTGGGTGGCTGTTCGCCTTTGAAGCCTCGCTGCTGCCAGAATTTGCCAAACTGGTCGTACTGAGCACGCTTCGTGGAATCAGAGAGAACCTCATTCGCTTCATTGAGGTCTTTGAACTTCTCTTCTGCCTGCTTGTTGCCAGGATTTTGATCGGGGTGAAACTGTCGCGCCAGTTTCCGATATGCCTTCTTAATCTCGTCAGCGGTTGCGTCTCTTGCAACGCCTAAAATGTCGTAATAGTTCCGAAAGTCTTGCATGGAGAGAATATAGTTTTAAGTTTTGAGTTTTGAGTTTTGAGTTTTGAGTCCTGTAACTCATCACTCAGAACTCATCATTCAAAACTGGATTAGAGCCACTCATCATCTTCATCCCAGTTGTCTTGATAAAGGTTGGGTCGGGCGTTTTTGGGTGGGCGCGAGGGTTTACGATCGCGGTCAGTTGTGCGGGAGTCATACGGGGGGCGATCGTCACGGGCAGTGCCACCATCCTGAGAGGGGGCGCGAGGTTCGCTGCGGGGTTTGCCAGCGTTTTGGCTGCGTCCACTATCATAACCGCGCTCATCGCCGTAACGGGGACGATCGTTGGGGCGTTCATTAGACCGATCGGGGGGACGATCATTATCCCAGGATGAGTTGCTGGCGCTTGAGTCTCGTCCGCTGGGACGATCGGCGCGAGGATCACCAGTCCCCGCATCTCGCCCCCCACTGTCCCGACTACTGTCCCGACCACTGTAGCGGCTATCGTTCCAGGAGCCTGAACCAGCACTATAGTCAGCACGCCCACTGTAGCGATCATCGTCGCGCGTACCACTGCCTGCGCCATATGTGCCACGTCCACCGCCATAGCTGTTGCCGCCATAGCTGCCGCTGCCACCGCTGCCATAGCTGCTGCCCCCATAGCGATCGTTGTCGCGGCGATCGTCTTCGTAGTAGTCGTCATCGTCATCGGTGAAGAAGCTTTTGATGGCTCCAAACAGGCTGTCGCTTTCTTCGTCTTCTTTATTGCGCTGCCCGACTTCGCGACGCAGATCGTAAAGGGCATCATCCAGGTCAGCTTTGGCGCGATCGATGCCGCGATCGTCGTTGGCAGTCAGGGCTTCGCGCAAGGATTGAATGGCGCGTTCGATTTTAGAGCGGTAGCCACTCACAAACTGCATCCCAAAGTCCAACGTGGCTTCTCGCAGTTGCCGTTCTGCCTGGAAGATTTGGGATTCTGCCTGGTTGCGCTTCTCGACTTTTTCTTTCTTTTGTCGATCGGCTTCGGCGTACTCCTGCGCTTCACGCATCATGCGCTTGACCTCTTCATCGCTCAAGGTGGAGGCACCCTGGACGGTAATGCTTTGCTCACGTCCGGTGGTGCGCTCCATTGCCGCGACCTGCAAAATGCCATTGGCATCAATGTCGAACGAGACCTGCACTTGGGGTAAACCACGGGGTGCGGGCGGAATGCCTGTGAGTTTGAAACGCCCGATCGACTTGTTGCCTGATGCAATATCGCGCTCACCCTGAAGCACGTGGACTTCTACCAGGGTTTGATTGTCTTCGCCCGTAGAGAAAATGTCGGAACGGCGCACCGGAATGGTTGTATTGCGAGGAATGAGCTTTTTCATCACGCCGCCCACCGTTTCTAGCCCCAGTGACAGCGGTGTAACATCCAGCAGCAGGATGTCTTTCACCTCACCCGCCAGAATGCCTGCCTGGATTGCAGCGCCTACGGCAACGACCTCATCGGGGTTTACGTTCTGGTTGGGTTCGCGATCGATCAGGCTCCGCACCAACTGCTGGATGACTGGAATGCGGGTGGAACCACCCACGAGCACGACTTCATCGATCTGGTTGGGACTCAGGTTAGCATCCCGAATGGCTTGCTTGACGGGATTCCGCACACGGCTAATCAGGTCGCTGCACAACCCCTCAAACTGCGATCGCGTCAGGCGCGTTTCCAGATGCTTCGGTCCCTCTTCGGTCGCGGTGATGAAGGGCAGGTTGATGTCTGTGACCGTGACACCCGATAGCTCGATTTTGGCTTTTTCGGCGGCTTCGCTGAGACGCTGGAGCGCTTGACGATCGCGCCGCAAATCCACGCCTTCGGTTTCTAAAAACTGCTCTGCCAGCCAGTCCACAATCTTTTTATCAAAGTCATTGCCGCCAAGTTGCGTATCGCCGCTGGTCGCTTTGACTTCAAACACCCCGTCGCCGACATCCAGAATCGAGACATCAAACGTGCCGCCGCCCAGGTCAAAGACGAGAATGGTTTGGCTCTCGCGGCGATCGAGTCCATATGCTAAAGACGCGGCAGTTGGCTCGTTTAAGATGCGCTTGACCTCCAGTCCGGCGATACGTCCGGCATCCCGCGTTGCCTGCCGTTGGGAGTCGTTGAAATAGGCAGGTACGGTAATCACGGCATCGGTGACGGGTGTACCGAGATAGCGGCTGGCTTCATCCACGAGCTTGAGCAGCACCATTGAAGCGATTTCTTCAGGGGAAAACTCTTTTTGAAGGCGAGGGCACTTCAGCTTAATGTTGCCCATATCGTCTTTGCGAACGGTGTAAGACACGCGCTTAGACTCTGGGCTGAGTTCGGCATACTTGCGACCGATATAGCGCTTCACGGCATAGAACGTGTTTTGCGGGTCAGAAATTGACTGCCGCCGCGCCAGTTGACCCACTAGACGTTCGCCATCTTTACTAAAGCCAACGACGGATGGCGTGGTTCGCATCCCCTCAGCATTGGCAATCACCACTGGTTTGCCGCCTTCCATCACCGCGACGACTGAGTTGGTTGTTCCCAGGTCAATGCCGACTACCTTGCCCATGCGTCTCTGATCTCCCGTAAGCTGCTTGCGCGACGTACTTTTTTTGATACTTTATGTTGAGTTTATTCTATCGTGCTGTAGCAGCAGACCCGGTAATTGCTATGAGGAAGAGCATGGCGGTCAGGTGCGGGGGATAAGGTGTTGTGGTGGGTAGACGATCGAGTTCCGTTCAAACTTAACGCTTTCAAACTTAACGCTTTATTTTACGGCTCTGCGGCTATGTCGTGGCACATCGCTGATTTTTCGGAAGTCGTATCGATCGGGTAAGCTTTCTGGGACAGGTATCTCGGAGTCTATGGTGACAGAGCGCAAGCACTGGTTTCAAACTGCCTTCCAGATCAGAGGGTCGGTCATTCCATCTATTTTTGGGCGCACCGTACTGTGTGGTGCGTTTGGCGTGGTTATTTCAGCCTTGTTTTATCTTGGCAAACCTGTAGCGATGCCCTCGCTGGCAAGTCTGATCCCCAATATCGTGCTGGGGCTGCTGCTTGTCTTTCGCACAAACACGGCATATGAGCGCTTTTGGGAAGGTCGTAAGTGTTGGGGTACGCTCATTAACACCGTCCGTAACCTGGCGCGGCAAATTTGGCTGGCGATCGCTGTCTCGACCCCAGAGGCGCGTCACGAAAAAATCGTAGTGCTCCGTATGCTGGTTGCCTTTTGCGTTGCCACCAAGCTGCATCTACGGCAGGAACCCCTCAACGACGAGTTGAAAGCACTCGTGCCGCCTGCCAAAGACGACATCCTCAAAACGATGCATCACCCACCCCTAGAGATTGCGTTCTGGATTGGTGATTATTTGCAGCAGCAGCACGATCACAACCACCTGAACGTCTACCAACTCAGCGCGATGCACAAGCTCCTCGATACTCTCGTCGATATGCTGGGAGCCTGTGAACGCATCCTCAAAACACCGATGCCGATCGCGTATGCGATTCACCTGAAGCAATTGCTGCTACTCTACTGCCTATCTCTCCCTTTTCAAATGGTGGGCAGTGTAGGCTGGTGGACGGGTCCTGTGGTCATTCTCATCAGCTTCACCCTCTTCGGCATCGAAGAAATTGGCATTGAAATCGAAAACCCCTTTGGGCACGACCCGAATGATTTGCCCCTGGATGCCATGTGCGCCACGATGCTTCGCAACATTGAGGACTTGATCACGCTGACTCCGGGGGAGGGATGAGGGATGAGGGGTGAAAGGCTAAAGGCTAAAGGCTAAAAAAATTGAGTTTTGAGTGAGGGCAGTTTTTAGATGCTGGTTGTTAGTACAGTTCTTAGCATCTACTCCTTCTGCTTCCCCACTACCCACTCCCCACTCCCGCCCTCTGCCTCCTGCTTCCCCCGCCCTTTTACCATCCC
>JACMKO010000064.1 GCA_014380065.1 Leptolyngbya sp. ES-bin-22
AATTCGTCTCACAAATGTCTCAGGTTACATTGAGTAAATGATTCAGCTTCTTACTTGCCCTCAAGCTCACTGCCGGGTCGATGATCTGCGGCTCCAGCACGAGGAAGTTCTCTAATTCGATCCGCACAGCAATACAACGACAAGAGCGAACAGTTTTGCTCCCCGTTGCCAACCTATCGCCTGTTGAGGTCTGCTGGTGCGCTGAATGCCTGCGCCCATCATGATGCGCTCATTAGAATCAGCACAAGCAGGTCAGACACAATAGCGTAACCTTCGCTATATTACGACGAAAACCCAACGTCAGGGATAAAATCGGGATGCTGTCGCTCAACACTTCGGACATAGCTTCTCCTTTTCCGTTCTTTTTGGGACTAAGCTGTTTTGAAAATCTCATTAAAACTGCTTTCCTTCACCCCGATCTACACCATCAGGCTCTTGAACTTTGTCAGTGCAAGATTGTTCAATCCAGTGGCATGGGTGCACAAACGCACGAATAGCATCCTGCCTCGCCAGTCCTTCCAATGTAGCTACCTGCTGGACTTCAATTGCCAGCCAACTTTCCACCTTGTTCAGCAGCGCCAGCGCATCCTCAGCAGTTGCCCCTTTTTGTATTCATTGGTTGACATCTTTCACATCGGCGGGCAGGTTTCACCCTTCAGCATCACGGCGAGACTGCGACTTTAGGCACGGGAATCGTCAGTATTATCCAGCGCGACGAACAGGCGAGAATGCGCTTACAATCGATTTAGCAGTTCATCTGCTTCCTCCATCCCGCCGATAGCCGTGGCGGCAATAGCCCATTCGGCAAAGGTGATGGTATCCGCCTGACCGTCGAAAGGTGGTTTGTGACAGGGACATCACGTTAATGGGTAAAACTCGTTTATAATTGAACTATGCTTACGCCAATTTTAGCCACTAAACTTTATATCCCTTCGCCGCGACCTAAAGTTGTCGTGCGCCCACGTCTGATCGCACGTTTGAATGAAGGTCTCCTTCGTAAACTGACGCTCATCTCTGCTCCTGCCGGCTTTGGTAAAACCACGCTGGTCAGTGAGTGGGTCGCTGGTTGTGAGCAACGGGTGGCATGGCTGTCGCTGAACAAAGAGGACAGTGAACCTATCCGTTTTCTGACTTATTTCGTCGCTGCTTTGCAGACGATTGTCCCGAATATTGGAGAAGGGGTGTTGGGTGTTCTCCAATCTCCTCAGCCACCGTCAATCGAAATTATTTTGACAGCGCTGCTCAATGAAATCGCCAGTGTTCCGAATAATTTTGTCCTCGTCCTTGACGATTACCACCTTATTGATGCGAAATCCGTTGACCATGCCCTCACCTTTCTGCTCGATCACCTGCCGCGACAGATGCACCTCGTTATTGCCACCCGTGAGGATCCACAGCTACCCCTATCGCGATTACGTGTCCGGGGGCAATTAACTGAATTGCGTGTCGCAGACTTGCGTTTTATCCTCTCCGAAGTTGCCGGATTTCTCAATCAGGTAATGGGATTAACCCTCTCCGCAGAAGACATTACTGCATTGGAAACTCGTACCGAAGGCTGGATTGCCGGACTGCAATTAGCCGCGATTTCAATGCAGGGACATCCAGACACCACCCGCTTTATCAAATCTTTCACCGGCAGTCACCATTTTGTGTTGGACTATCTGGTTGAAGAAGTTCTACATCAGCAGTCAGAAAGTGTTCAGACTTTCCTTTTGCATACGTCCATCCTTGACCGGTTGTGCGGACCTTTGTGTGATGCCGTTCTGCGTGACCCCGCTGCTTCCGGACAAACGACCCTGGAATATCTCGAACATGCCAACCTGCTTGTTGTTGCAATGGATGACAAGCGCCAGTGGTATCGCTACCATCACCTTTTCGCTGATGTTCTCCAAGCGCGTTTGATGAGGGAACAATCCAATCAGGTTGCTATTCTGCATGTGCGAGCAAGTGAGTGGTACGAGCAGAACGATTTGCGATTCTCTGCGATCCACCATGCACTTGCCGCGAAAGATTTTCGGTGGGCGGCGGGCCTGATCGAGCTGGCATGGCCCGCGATGGATGGGAGTTTTCAATCAACCCAGTGGCTTGGCTGGGTAATGGCACTGCCGGACGAACTGGTTCGCGCCCGCCCTGTACTCAGCGTTGGCTATGCCTGGGCGTTTCTAGATGAGGGTATATTGGAGTCTGCCGAAGCTCGACTACAAGATGCCGAGCGGTGGCTGGAATCGATAGCTACCGTGAATGGACTTCCAGAAGCACGACCGACTAAGATGGTCGTTGTAGACGAAGCGCAGTTTAGATCGCTGCCCGCGTCGATAGCCACTGCCCGTGCCTACCGTGCCTTAGCTCTCGGCGATGTGCCGAGTACAATTAACCATGCTCGACGGGCACTCGACGTTTTGCCTGAAGGAGACCATCGCTGGCGCGGAGCGGCAGCATCGCTCCTAGGGATTGCATACTGGGCAAACGGAGACCTGGAGTCAGCCCATCGATCCTTAGCCGATTTCATGGCAAATATGCAGAAAATCGGCAACATCTCTGACATAATCAGTGTCACATTTATCATAGCTGATATTATGATGGCACTAGGTCGCCTCCGTGAGGCGGTTGGGATATATCAGAAGTCATTGCAGATTGCGATGAGTCAAGGCGAACCAATGCCCCTGGGAACGGCTGATCTGCACAGAGGCATAAGTGAGCTGTCCTGTGAACTGGGTAATCTGGAAGACGCCACCCACCACTTGCAGACAAGCAAGCAGTTGGGTGAGCAAGATGCACTGCCAAATTGGCAGCATCGCTTGTGTCTGACGCAGGCTCGAATAAAGGAGTCTAAGGGAGATCTGACTGGCGCTCTCGAACTACTAGACAACGCCGAGCGTCTGTATATCAGAACCCCCTTGCCTGACGTGCGTCCCATAGCGGCGTTGAAGACACGAATTTGGGTTATGCAAGGCAGACTGAGCGAAGCCCTCGGTTGGGTGCGTGAGCGGGGTTTATCCGTTAATGACGATCTCAGCTACCTGCACGAGTTCGAACATATAACTCTCTCCAGAGTTCTCATTGCTCAGTACAAGAATGACCTGGTAGATTTCTGCATTCACGAGGCAATGAGGCTGTTGGAGCGCCTTCTGCTAGCAGCGGAAGCCGGTGGCAGGATAGGAAGCATGATCGAAATTCTTGTTCTGCAAGCACTCACTCACGAGGCACAGGGCAATATCTCTACGGCTCTAGTGACCCTGAAACGTGCTCTAAAGTTAGCAGAGCCAGAGGGCTATGTCCGCCTATTTGTCAATGAAGGACCGCCGATGGCAGAACTACTGCGAGAGGCGGCGAAACATGGTGCCGCCGCGAACTACATTAGTCGATTGCGGGCAGCCTTTGCTAAAGCTGAAGATAGACCATTGGTTACTCAGGTATTGATCGACCCGCTGAGCAAACGTGAACTTGAAGTGCTTAACTTGTTCAAAACCGAATTGAATGGTCCGGAAATTGCCCACGAACTAATGGTGTCCCTGAACACTGTGCGTACTCATACCAAAAACATTTATAGCAAGCTTGGGGTAAACAACCGTCGGGCAGCCGTCCGACGCGCTGAAGAACTCGATTTGTTGTGACGAACACGCAAACATCAACACCATCCTTGATAGTTGTCGAACCACCTGTCAGGGCTTTTTATTTCCCTCACATCCTCCCGATTAATAAATCACCACATTAATCACCACTTGTGGGGATGATCCCTCACCATGTCAAATTGTATCCTTTTAGAGGTCTGACGATCACTCTGAGAGATAACGGTGAGACACTTTTCAGCGGCAGAGTGTCGATCAGTCGGCATTGCATAGATGGCTAAAAAAACTAGGTGATTTAGCATTGACATTTGTCTCGGTCAATCGCGTTATGTACGACCAAGTAGAAATATCTGATGTCAGCCAGTAAATTGAGGTAAGGGACTTAGAAAGGATGTTTGCCATTGCTGGCACTTGTAGTCCGTTGCAGCCTCTAAAACAATCTAACGACCATAGTTTAGTTTTAGTCCAATGCCGTGCAATTTATCCATATCGATCAAACAGGAAGAAGAAGAATGAACAATTTTCAGAAGATAGGCGGCATTGCCGCACTAATCAACGGAGCGGCATACGTTGTGGGCTTTGGTATGGCTTTCACCTTACTGGCACCGATCATTGACTCCGATGCTGACACATTTGTGGCTTTCCTTGCGAACAACCAGACTCTTATGTTTATATGGCATTTGATTATCTATCTGGTCGCTGGCGTTTTTATGGTTCCTTTAGTCTTAGCGCTCCACGAACGCTTGAAGTCCAATGCACCCGCCATGATGCAGATCGCAACCGCCTTCGGAATTATCTGGGCTGGACTAATCATTGCCAGCGGAATGCTTCTGGTAACTGACGCAGGCGTCGTCAGTGATCTCTATGTCACAGACCCGGCTCAAGCTAAGACCGTCTGGTTGGCACTTTCCTCTGTCGAAACTGCGTTAGGCGGCACACCTGAGCTTCCCGGTGGCTTATGGGCATTACTGGTAAGTTGGATTGCCTTGCAGGTAGGAGGGCTTCCCAGGGCACTGAACTATCTTGGACTGGTAATCGGTGTGGCGGGTATTGTTTCAGTTGTACCGGCTCTCGCCGAATTAGCAGGAACCATTTTTGGACTAGGTTTCGTTGTATGGTTCGTGTGGGCTGGAATAGTCATGGTGCGTACTCGCTCAAGCGCGGCATAAAAACTGGAAGCGTATGGGTTGCTTCTCAGAAAAACAACCTGTCAAGCACCCCATTCAATTGTATGGTCCTGTAGTTCGATCAAATCAAACTTAGAGAAACCTCATGAAAGCAATTGTATGCACAGAATATGAACCGCCCGATGTTCTTCAGCTCAAAAACGGATTTTATCTTTTAGTTTCCTTTAGGATGACACAGCTTTTTCAAATGCTGTGGACTTCAAAGACAGGCGGCAAGAAAGTTATCTGTGGGTTGTCAGACGAAACAACTGAAGATTTAATTTTCCTCACAGAGCTGATTGAGGCAGGAAAGCTAAAAACGATCCTCAATAGATAACTATCCGCTGGAACAAATTGCTGAGGCTCATCAGTAGGTCGAAAAGGGGCACAAAAAGGGAATCGAAAACCAGCCCACATATGGGCTGGTTTTCGTATCGTTTCTACTTCAATGCTGACGATTACCCCACCAGCGTTAGAACC
>JACMKO010000007.1 GCA_014380065.1 Leptolyngbya sp. ES-bin-22
GCAGCGATTCTACAAGCCTTAGCCCTGCGTTATGCGGAAATGCTGCATCAACAGTTAGCAGCCGTTGATGAGACAGAGCCAGTCGCCCTTTCCTTATCGGATTACGTGGATCAGTTGATTGATACTACTGATCGCTTCTTTACCGAAAACCCCAGCTACTATGCCATTTTTATGGAGGTTCAGGGAACGATCTGCGAATTGGCAGAAATCGATGAGGCAACGGATGCCAAGTTAATTCAGGCTTTAGCCAACTCCTTAGCCAAACGCGATGCAAGCTTAGAACCGATGGATTATGAAGCGATCGCGTTCGTGCTAGTGAAGGCGATCGGAACGTTACTGTGGCTGTCCCTCAGCCAAGAGAAACTGTTTCGGCAGCGCCTGGTGACAGAAACGAAACGACTCACTCTAAAATATTTGCAAAGCTATTTCCCATCCGATCCAATGCCACCTAACAATGCGGCTGGAGCGGACTGACCCATACTTCCTATGTAGATGTAAAGATTACTTACAGCCGCTCAACCGAAGCGGTAGAGGGCAGGAGGCAAAAGGTAAATTTCCAGCGATGCCGTCTGTCTTCTCTAAACAACTAACAGCTAATAACCAACAACTTCCCCTCACCCCTCAACAATGACCGCCACAGCAGCCATTTTCTATCTCAAGGACGGCTATCACACGAGCGGGCAAAAGCTGTACGGACGACAGGCGGCGAGTGAAGGGTTTCTGAAAGGGTTAGTCAACTACGGCACGTCTAATTGCCTGTACTGCTACACAGCGGAGCAATCTGGCTTTACAGAGTTTTGTGAGCAGATTAAACCCTGGCTGACGCAGGAGCGAAATGTAGAGTGGTTGCCGTACGACCAACCTCAACGGCTATCGCAACCCGGTGTGCTGTTTCGCCCCGATTCGGTCATGACAGCAATGGTGTGGGAGCGGCGGTTCGTCGATCAACGGGCATATAGCCTTTGTGGTCTGACACACTCGATCGCCAGCAAAGACGCGATGGAAGACCTGGGCAAACTGCTGCTGGCTCCAGTACAGCCCTGGGATGCGTTGGTTTGTCCATCTCCCGCCGTTAAAACAGTCGTCGAACGTCTGTGGGAAGGCTGGAGCGAGTATTTGGCGAAGCGCACAGGCGGCAAGCTCCAGCAGGAAATGAAGCTGCCCGTCATTCCGTTGGGTGTGGACTGTGCTGCGTTTCCGCAGGGCGATCAGAGGCAGATGATTCGGCGTAGCTTACGGGCAAAGTGGGAGATCGGGCAGACCGATGTGGTTGTCCTCTATGTTGGACGACTGAGTTTCAGTACAAAAGCCCATCCAGCGCCCATGTTTATCGCCCTGGAGCGGGCAAAGCAGGCGACGGGCGCAACGATTCACCTGATCCTGGCAGGCTGGTTTGAAAACGAGGCGGAATCAGACAGTTTTCGCGATTGTGCCCAAGCGTTTTGTCCTTCTGTGATCACCAGTTGCATGGATGGTCGATCGCCCGATATCCGCACGAATGTTTGGGCAGTCGCCGACCTGTTCATGTCTCTTGCAGACAATGTGCAGGAAACGTTTGGATTAACGCCGATCGAGGCAATGGCGGCAGGGCTACCCACGATCGTCTCTGATTGGAACGGCTACCGGGATTCTGTGCGGCATGACATTGATGGTTTTCGCATTCCTACTGTGTTGCCGCCGTCTGGGATGGGGCTGGATCTAGCATGGGGACAGTTGAGCGAGACGTTGCCCTACGGCGCATATGTGGCTCATACAGCGATGACAACCGCGATCGACGTTGATGCCTGTACGCAAGCCTTAACAACTTTGATTGCCAATCCTGAGCTGAGAGCGCGCATGGGTGCGAGTGCCCGTCAGCGAGCCGCACAGGTTTATGACTGGGACGTGGTGATTGCTGCCTACGAAACCTTGTGGCAAGAGCTGGCAGAAATTCGGGCGATCGCGCCTGAAGCTGTCCCCCTGGCACCCAACGAGCCGCCCTATCCACTGGTAGACGACCCGTTTCGGCTGTTTGCCCACTACCCGACCACACAGCTTCGTGCTGGTCATCGCCTCAAGCTTGGCGGAATGGCAACATCAGAAGCTCTGTATGCGCTACGGCACATTGGCATTACGGGCTTTGGCACCGAACGACGACTGGATGTCTCTGTGCAGGACACGATCTTGAGCGCGATCGCCGAAAGCGGTTCCCTCTCCGTCAGCACGCTTCTAAGTCGCTACGCCAACGGCAATCCGGCTGCACTCGTCCAAACGCTGCTCTACCTCTTGAAATTCGACATTCTACAGCTAGAGCGTCAGGAACCGTAGCGGGGCGATCGCGTTCCTTCGGGGATACATCACAGGATACATCCGACATTGCCGCTAACACGGTACTGTAAAGACGGCTTTAGTATTCATTTAGAGGAAACCGTTGTGCTTGACCACCTCTTCCTTGCTCAACAAGTTGCTGACGTGCAGGTAAATTTTCGGCTCAGCGGCATTGTCGCTCTCATCGCAGGCATCCTGATTCTGGCGATTCCCCGACTGCTTAACCTCATTGTGGCAATCTACCTCATCCTGACTGGACTGGTGCAGGTCTTCAACGTGAGGATTTAACGAGATCCCATTGCCTGCCCCGCAATCCAACCCGTTGTCCAGGCGCTTTGAAAGTTGAAGCCGCCCGTCACGCCGTCGATGTCCAGGATTTCGCCTGCGAAGTGCAATCCAGGACAAAGGCGACTTTCCATTGTCTTGAAATCCACTTCCTTGAGGCTAATCCCCCCACAGGTCACAAATTCTTCTTTGAACGCACCTTTGCCGTTAACCGTGTATTGTCCACGGGTTAGTTCTTGAAGCAGCAGGTTCAGCGTTTTATTAGACAGCTCTGCCCAGCGAGTTTCAGCGGTAATCCCGACGTGATTTGTTAACCGCTCCCAAAGGCGGCGGGGGATGAGTACGGGACAACTGGTAGCGATCGCCCGTCTCGGTAGCTGCGCTTTTACGGCTAAAAGCTGTTGGCGCAGTGCCTCTGGATTCGACTGTGGCAACCAGTTAACCAAAAGCGTTGCTTGATATTGACTGTCGTGCAAAGCTCGCGCGCCCCAAGCAGATAGCTTGAGTACAGCGGGACCACTCAACCCCCAATGCGTCATAAGCAGTGCTCCCGTTTGCTCTAAATAAGTCTTTTCGCCTGTTTGCAGTCTTAGATGCGCGTTTGCCACTGAAACGCCTGCCAGATCTTGTAAACGTGGATCGTTAAGGTTGAACGTGAAAAGAGAGGGTACAGGCGGCGCGATCGCGTGACCGAGAGCCTGAGCGATCGCATAGCCCTGCGGACTGCTGCCTGTAGCAAGGAGGAGGCGATCGCACGTCAGCACATCACCCACTTTCACATCCACGCGAAACCCATCTTCTTTAGGAGTGATAGCTTTGACGGCGGCTCCCTGCCAGATTTTAACGCCCATCGCTTTAGCCGTCTGCATCAGGCAATCCACCACAGTTGCCGAATCGTCCGTGATGGGAAACATGCGCCCATCTGCCTCAGTTTTCAGCGTTACGCCGTGCGACTCAAACCACTCAACGGTATCGCGTGCTTGAAAGCGACTGAAGGGACTCCGTAAGGCTTTGCCGCCTCTGGGGTAGTGCTGCACCAGAATTGCTGGATCAAAGCAAGCATGAGTAACGTTGCAGCGCCCGCCCCCCGAAACGCGGACTTTGGCAAGCGGTTGACGAGCGGCTTCTAACAGCGTGACTCGACTGTTGGGATGATGACTGGCACAGGCGATCGCCCCAAAAAATCCAGCGGCTCCACCACCCACCACGACAACAGAAAGAGAGTTGGATGTCATAAAAAGGGGTAGAGATCAAGGATAAAGGCTGAAAGATCAAGGATAAAACGTTTTGCAGTCATGCGATGTTGCTACAACGATTTATCGACCCAAAAAACGGAGTTAGAGTTCCCAAAAACCAATGCCCTGTAAGGATTTGCCACACGCTGAAGCGCCAGTTGAAAAATTGACACATGGGTGTCTTATTTCATCCGGAAGGGGAAGAAGGGGATGCGGACAGGACAACAGTAACTACCTTCCTATCCGGATAAACGGACATGATGACTCGACTCAAAGTGGTTGCCCTGGCAACCCTGGCTTTAAGTGCCCTGGCTCCGATGAAACCTGCCGCTGCTGCTCTCTTTAGCAAGGCAGATTTAGACCCAAGCAAACTCATTCTTGTCGCTTCACCCTATGGCAGCAACGCGCATCAGCTTCTGATCGTTGAGCAAGTGTCAAACAATCGCGCGTGCTGGACTGAGAGTGCGGGTAGTCCAACAATGGTTGATCCGCTCCTAGTGAATTTTGATTTTACTGGCGTTTGTGGACGCAGTACCGATGCGAATGGCTATTCGATTCGGATGGGCGACCAGGACTTGGGACTGCAATACAGTCTGCGCGTGGTGCAGCGCAACGGCGACTTGCTCTTAGTTGGCGCTCCCACATCCAACCGCACAGCACCAGAAATCCAAATTGGTCGCGCTGGCGGCAGCACGAATGGGTTTGCCAAGCTGTACTTGAATCCTGGTTGGCGCATCACGCGCAGAGTTTATGATAACCAGGCTCTCGGTCATTACTACCTGACAAACGACCAACCGCTGAATAGCGCGATCGCCGCTGCCCCGGTTCTGCCTCAAACCCAACGTCCTCTGCCATCCCAACCATCGCTGCCGTTGCCCGTATCGCGTCCTGACATTATTATTACGCCCGGTTCTAATAGTGCGACTGGCTCCACTCCATCGCTGTTTCCTCGTCCTGCCAGCACATCGATCCCCATTCCTGTGCCGCCCCCAGAAACCGTTGCTACAGGCTCTATTCCGCCCCAGCCCACCTCTAAACCGCTGCCTGCCTCTAAACCGTTACCAGTCTCTAAGCCACCTGTGGCTGTTCCTGTGACGATTCCTATAGTGCGATCGAAGAAACCCGTGCTACCGCCCATTAATCAAGCGGCTGCTCCATCACGATCGCCTGTTAGCGGTAAACCCATCCGTGTACCGCTTCCTGCCGCTGCGACTCGACCTATTTTTAGCACCCCAAACGAGGTCATACAGCCGCCAGCAGCACCAGCGCCTATGATACAACCAGCCGTCACAAAGCTACCTGTACCGCAGCCTGCTGCTAACACACCAAAACCTTCGGCAGTCAAGCCCGGTGATTTTGTGGTGCCGACGCTCTAAGGACATCTGCTATGGCGCCGGTAGAGAGGTTAGAGCAAAAATGTTTCTACCCGCTTCTCCCCGTCCGCGATCGCCTTACACCTTGAGTACGCGCTTTGCCGCTTGAAGGAGCCGGATACGATCGTTCAGTCCGTTGTACCCTCCGTTAATCAGGCGGGTGACGGTTCTGACATCATCATTGTCAGCTTGCCCGTTTAGCTGGTTGCTTGCCCAAAACCAACCAGCGCTACGGCTGGCTAAATCCGGCTCTGCTAATTGGGTGGGATTGTTGATCAGATCGATCCCTAATGCCCTACCACACGCACCATAGTTGGTTCGACCAGTCACCTGGATTAGCCCTCTGCCTTTGTAACGTACCCCGTCGCCCGCCTGGGTATTGCCCAGATCATCACGATCTTCGTAATCTTCACCGGAGGCATATTCTTCCAAAGCGTTAAAGCGATCGGATTCGTGGGCAACTTGCGCTAAAAAGTGTGCCTGCCGCAGCGGTGTAGAAACGTTGAACTCGACCATTGTCCGGTTCAAAAAGGGGGTTAGCGTGTTGATGCGACTGGTACTGGCTTCGGGGGCGATCGCTAAAAGCTGCTGTGCCGTTAGTAAAAGCAGCGTGCTAGTTGGAAATAACCCAGCATAGGGTTGCTTACCTGCTGGTCGAGCAGGCAGATTGCTGAGCGATCGCAGTGCGTTATCAACTAGCCCATCTCGATCGTTAACAGCTCCCTGAAGTTTGCCAGTCAGTTCTTGCACCCGGCTCGCCGCCCCTTGTCTGCCCACCTTCACATCGGTGACTGAGAACAACCCCATATAGGATGGTTTGTCAGCAGGGCGTGGCGGCAAATTACTTAAGACGCGGATCAAGTTATCGACCAGCTCATCGTTTTTGTTAGCCGCTCCTTGCAGCTTGCTAATCAATGATGCCAGGCGTATAAGAGCCTGAATTCTCCAGACATCAAGTTGCGCCATAATTGAGCACCTTTTGTTGATAGTGATCCAGATCAACCCTGAAAGCCAAAGCAAGGTTTTAGTCTTTAGGCTAATTATTCACCTAGATGTCATCAAGTGCTCAGTTCTTAACTACAGCTTTACTAATCAACAACGTCTACGCTCGTTAATTTACCGCAAGCTTGAGGAAACGATCGCATCGCTGCATCGTCATCAGCATGGCTGGGAGTGAGCTAGGATCAAACTCAACAGATGCTTGCTAGCGTTCTAACACGCAGATTAAATCAGATTGTTTTGAACCTTTGGCACCGTGATAAGCCCCACTGATCAACCTCAAGCTGCCGCAGCGCGACGATCGACAGATGCCCCAACTCTGTGGCTCTCACTTGCATTAGGATCAGTGCTCATTCATCTGGTGTTGTTCATCATCATCAGTGTGCTGGCGAGTCGCACTGCAAAAGTAGAGCTAGAGATGGAGCCGATCGGCGTTGAGTTTGTCGATCCGAATGCGATCGCTGCGCGCCCTAGCCAAACCGTGCCCAATGCTTCAGCGAACCGTCAAGCGCCACTGACCACCCAGATACCTCAAGCATCTTTAGAGCCAAAGCGATCGGTAGAACAATCCATTGCTCCACTACCGCCCGTCAAGCGAAGACCCTTGCCTCGCCGCTCTCAGCAACCACAACCCTTTAGAAACCCGTTGCCGTCCCAGCCAGATCCAGCGCCCAATGCTGCTCAGCCTCAGCCCGACCCGTTTAGAAATTCGTTGCCACAGCAGCCCGATCGTCCAGACTTAACGCAGCCACAGCCTGCTCCCAGCAATCCTTCTCAGACAGGTTTACCAAGCGCTTTGCCTAATCCTTCTGGCAATCCTGATCCACAGCCAACCGGCTCTCAGGCACCAGTAGAATCAGGTACCAAAATAGCACTGCCACCTCAAGGAGAGAGCGTTTCAGTCGTTGTATCTAATCCTCGTCAGAAATTTGACCTACAAAAGCAAACAGCAAGACCAATCAAGTCAAAGCGAGCGGTTTCACTCTCTCCCCCTAGCGCTATTGCCCCCAATCAAAACATAAATATACAGACCTCTCTAGAAATAGACCAAAATGGTTTTGTGCTGAGAGCTTTAGAAACAAAGCTACTTTCTCCAGAAAGCCTGATCAATAAAATCGATCAGTCAGACTTAGATAGCATCGCTAATCAAATCTTTAGAGACTGGGACTTTGAACCTGCCTTAGATTCATCAGATGGCGTAACGCTAAAGCCTCAGGCATCAACACTGATAATCGATGCTCAGATTCAATTTCCCTAGTTCGCGATTCTTAAGCTGCAAGTATGCTAGGCTCATGGATGCTTCACGCATGTTATCCATGCGGGCGTAGTTTAGTGGTAAAACCTTAGCCTTCCAAGCTAATGATGCGAGTTCGATTCTCGCCGCCCGCTTTTCACGTGTACAGTGACTAACTAAATGTCATCGGTGACAAATTAGTGTCGCTATTGAC
>JACMKO010000065.1 GCA_014380065.1 Leptolyngbya sp. ES-bin-22
GATTTCAGGCACACCAGCTTCAGCGACTAAAGCCTCTGAAGCCGTGCTAGAACCCGACATCATTCCCATTCCAGCCGAAGACCTGAAGGCAATTCAGGGCATTTTCGGCATTGATACTTTTTTCGCCACCGAAACCATTCCCTATCAAGAAGGTGTGATTCTGCGAGGCAATTTGCGCGGAGATGCAGAAGACACGATCGCGCGCCTCTCAGAGCGCCTGCTAGAGAAAGTCGGTGTCAGCGAAACCGATCCGCAACAGCCTCGTTATCGTTTGTTCCTAGTCGAGGGGCAAGACGGTAAGCCCGTGGTCATCGTCCTGCCTAGTAGCCGTGATCCGCAGCCATCCACTCTGTTTCAGAAGGGTATAGCCGTGTTGCTTTTACTGGCGACGATCGCCGCCAGCCTGGAAAGCGGTGGGCTGATGCTCGGCTTTGATTTCTTCACAACTCCCAATCGATTCACAGAGGTATTGCCTCTAGCCGCAGGCATGCTCAGCGTGCTTGCCGCCCATGAACTTGGGCACTGGCTACTAGCCCGTCGCTACCAAATTCGTCTCAGCCTACCGTTTTTCATTCCCACCTGGCAGATCGGCTCCTTTGGTGCCATCACCCGGTTTGAATCGGTCTTGCCTAATCGCAGTGCGCTCTTTGATATTGCGATCGCCGGTCCGGTTGGTGGTGGCATCCTCTCGTTGGGGATGCTGATCACGGGGCTGCTGCTATCGCACAAGGGCAGCTTATTCCAGGTGCCAACCGAGTTTTTCCAGGGTTCCATTTTAGTCGGTACGCTGACACGAGTCGTGCTGCAAGAATCGCTCCAGCAAACGATCGTCGATGTGCATCCACTCGTTATTCTCGGTTGGCTGGGCTTAGTAATTACAGCGCTTAACCTTTTACCAGCAGGACAACTTGATGGCGGACGCATTGTGCAAGCAATTTACGGACGCAAAATTGCTGGACGTACCACGATCGGCTCCATCATCGTGCTCGGTTTAGCCTCGATCGTGAATCCGCTGGCGCTTTACTGGGCGATCGTCGTGCTCTTCCTGCAACGAGAGCTAGAACGCCCCAGCCAAAACGAACTCACCGAACCTGATGACACCAGAGCCGCTTTAGGGCTGCTGGCGTTGTTCCTCATGATTGTGACGTTACTACCGTTAACACCCAGCCTTGCTGGACGCTTAGGCATTGGTGGTTAATTGGGTAGAATCAAGGGTTAAAGTTTAGGAATAAGCAACTGAACCCAACTTTGAAACTCATGAGTTTACCCGTAAGCGTACCTAAATACGATGATTTTTTTGAGCCTACTTGGAAAGCTTTAACGATGCTGGGAGGCTCTGGTACAACTCAAGAAATTTATGATAAAGTCTGCGAGATAGAGAGTTACTCTGAAGAATTACAAAGTATTCTTCACAAAGAAGGTCCACAAACCGAGATCTCCTACAGACTTGCATGGGCTAGGACATAGCTCAAAAACTATGGTGTCATAGAGAGTAGCGGACGCGGTTTCTGGTCAATCACTGAAAAAGGTCGCCATCTCAAAGCTATCGATCGAAAGGACATTAATCGAGCATCTAAAAACCGTAGAGAAAAAAGCTCACCTGAGCCAGATGAAACTAAACCAGGAGAATCTTCAATACCACTTGAGTCTGATCTATGGACTGAAAATCTTCTGAACATTCTTCAGAAGATACAACCGGATGCTTTTGAGCGTTTATGCCAGCGTATTTTGAGAGCTTCTGGGTTTATTAAAGTTCAGGTAACAGGACGTAAAAGTGATGGTGGCATAGATGGCATTGGAGTCTTGAGAATCGCTCTTCTTAGCTTTCAAGTGTTCTTTCAATGTAAAAGTTACATTGGTTCGGTTGGACCTGGAGAAATTCGTGACTTTCGCGGTGCAATGGTTGGGCGTACTGATAAAGGCTTGTTTATGACAACCGGAACATTCACAAGTGAAGCAAAGAAGGAAGCCGTAAGAGATGGAGCACCTGCTCTAGACCTAATTGACGGTGAGCAACTCTGTATATTATTAAAAGATTTGAAATTAGGTATTGAAACTAAATCAATTGAAGTTGTTGCGATCGATACAGACTGGTTTAGCCATCTCTAAATCTATCAAATATTCGCTGGTTTTCTTACTGCTGATCGAAGATTAAATCCAGTCGTTTTTGTGCAGCGTTAAGGGATTCCAACGGGGAACTCTGACCTAAAAGCGTTGCCTCGATCGCCCGTCCCAAATTTTCAGAAACTCGATTGTAGCCAGCAAAAATCGGGCGCGATCGTCCGTAGGGTGCTTGAGCCAAAAACACCTCTACGACAGGTTGTTTTGTCTTGTAGGTCTGATACGCCTTACTTTGCCGCGATCGTAAATTGGTGGGGAGATAGCCTGTTCCGATCGCCCATTGGGTCTGAAACTCCTCGCTCAAGACATATTCTGCAAACGTCTGCGCCGCCTGCTCTCGTGCTGGTGTGGTTTTGAGCAGAAACAGATTTTCGCCCCCGATCGCGGTTGCCTGGGTCACCTGCTTGGGAATCGGCAACACGCCAAAATCGACACCCGTTGCCTGCAACGCTCCCAACGTCCAGGGACCTGATAGCTGCATCGCGACTTTACCTGCCAGAAAGCCATCTAGCTCATACCCCCGCTCTGGTGCCGATAGCATCGCTGAACCATCGTCAATCAGATCACGCCAGCATTGCAGGGCGGCGATCGCGCCAGGGCTAACTAACTGCATCTGCGGTTTTGGCGTGCCGCTGTTTAACTGAAGCGGCCCTTGGTGCCCCTGACTCCTGACTCCTGGCTCCCCTCCCCTCAAATCTCCTCCCCCACTCCACAAAAACGGTAGCCACATAAACACCGTCCACTCTCCCTTGCCCAGCGGTAGCAGCATTCCGTGCTGGTCGATACGTCCATCCCCATCGGTATCGCGGGTCAATTGACGGGCAACCCGACGAAAGTCCGCCCAAGTCTTGGGTAGCGTTGTAATCCCTGCCGCTTCAAACAGACTGGGGCGATAGAAGATGCCAACATTGTTGGTGCCGAAGGGAATTGACCAGAGATGATCTTCTAGAGTCATGCTCTCAAAGAGGGCTGGATCAAGCTGCTGGCGCAACGGTGAAGCGGTAAGCCAATCATCTAGAGGGCGAAGCGCTTTAAGCTCGATCAGTTGCCCTGTCAGCAGCGGAGAGTACCACAGGAGATCAGGCGCTGCATTGCCGACGATCGCCGCTAAAATTTTGGGTAATTGCTGGTCACTCTGCCCCACATAGAGCGACTCGACTTGGATCGTAGGATGTTCTCGATTGAACTGGTCTACTAACTGCTGTAAGACAGCGCGATTGGGGGGCGGGTTCACCCCTTGCCACAAGGTTAGGTGCGTGACGTTGGACGGTCTTGCGGTGGCGGCCTGGCAGCCCAGCAAGACAAGCAAGCAAAGGCACAGCAGACAGCGTGCTAAATAGTGGTGCATGAGCATGAATGTTTACGCTTTCTTTTGGTGCTCGTCTCATCGCCTCAAAGAGTGCTTTAGAAGGTATCTGACTTAAGTTTAGAGTGATTTTTTTGCCGCCGCTGCCGTTGCATTGCCTCTCCTACAGTGACGTTCAGTTGGGCACCCATAAGCATCATTAAGGAGCTGAGATAGAGCCATAGCAACAGCACAATCGCTGCTCCGACCGCGCCGTATGCCCGGTTGTAGCTACCAAAATGGGACACGTAAAAACGAAACAGCCCCGAAAGCATTGCCCAGAAAACGGCTGCTACGATGGCACCTGGGAGAATGGGCGTTCCAACCGTCCAACGGCTGGGTCCATAGCGGTAGATAAACGCACACGCAAGCGCAATAATTCCTAAGGCTAGAGGCCATGTAAATAGCCGCCAAAGGGCAAGCACTCCTGGTTGAAGAAAACCGCTTTGCTGCGCTACCACTTGCACAATAAAGTCACTGATAAAGACCAGCACTGAGGCGAAGATCAGCAGTTGCATCGTGCCGATCGTCAATCCCAATGACACCAGCTTTGCCTTCCAGAACGGTCGCAGTTTATGCGGTGGCACTTGATGAATCTGATCGAGCGCGACCATAGCGGCACTGAGAACGCCAGAAGCCGCCCATAAGGACACGATGAAGCTCACAGAGAAAAGTCCCTGATTGCGTTGAGATCCGATTTCGCCAATAAAGTTTTGAATGAGCGTCAGCGCGTCCTGAGGCGCAATGAGGCTCATTTGGCTGGCAAGGTCTTGAAAGGTGTCTTGAGAAACTCCGACCAGCCCGATCGCGGTCAGCAGTGCCAGGATGCCGGGAAACAACGCCAGCATTGCGTTGTACGCCATCTCTGAAGCAAGACCAGGCAAACGCTGCCGTCCAGTCCGCTCGAAAATTTCACGCAGCGTTATGGGCGTGAGATACCGAAAAAAGCGAAAAAAGCGCATCTTCAACATCGCTGAAAGCTGTTAACCATTGGCGCGCCGGGTTGCATCCAGGCTGTTTCATTATCACAAACGTTACACTCTCATGCTTTTTGGCTATGGATCTAGCCTTTGAGTGTAGAATTCAATGCAGGAATTTTGCCGCGAATGTTTAAAACCCTGTGATTTGCACTTAAGTGAGGAGTATTTTCGATGAAAAAAACGATGAGACCCACGTATTCGCAACTGTCTGCTGGCGTTGTAGCTGTTGCGATCGCGGCTACAGGCATCGGCATCCCTGCCTTTGGCGCTGACCTGAGCCAGCCTGTCAAATTGGCTCAAGGCTCGCTCATTGGACAATGTCGCGCCGTCAACAAAAAAGTTTCGGTCTACAAGCAAGCGTCGACCACAGGGGCGATCGTCAGCACCCTCAATGCCGAGAACAAAGTAACGCTTGCAGACAACGGTAGCAACGGTTTTATTGGCATCAGCAGTCCCGTCAGCGGCTATGTGCAAGTGGTGAACCTGAAACCATGTAGCGGTAACCCACCGACAGGCAGCACCTGCCGCCGCGTTATTCAACGGGAGGGCTTAGTCATCCGTAAAGAAGCATCACCAGATTCTGCTTCGGTTGGCGGTGTAGCGTATCTAGAGCGCGTTGATCTAACAACCACACCAGCCACCTCTAAAAAAGGTCCTGATGGTCGTAACTGGGTACAAATTGCGAAGCCAGCAGCAGGCTGGGTGTCAAATGGTTTTCCTGGTAGCAGCAATCTAGGTCTTTGCCCATAAAGTTTGGCATCTGCTACTGCATTAGCGCTGTTGTATGTGTTTCAACAGCGCGATCGTCATCCCCAAAACCTAAACATTGACGCTCAAAGCACCCTGAGCGTCAGCGTTTAGCTGCTGGTTGTGGCAAAGGTCTGTTCTGCTCTTGATCGGTCTCAATTAAAAGTTCAAGGACTTCCTGAGCGTTCTTAGTCGCTTCCTCATACGTATCACCGTGAGTATGAGCGTAAGGACCAAACTCAGGGAGGATCACAATATACTTGCGATCGTCATCAGACCACTGAATTAGAAGGCTGTAGCGAGATTTCCTCTATTCCGGTTCGCGCTCTGCAACAGCCACCGTCAGCTTTAAACCTAATTCATTCAGCCAATTCGCCAGACCGTAAACTGTTTGGCTACCAGCTAGAGATAGCACTTGCTCAAGCTGCTTTTGATGAACGTTCGACGCTTCAGACGATGTCCCAGCCTTACCAAGCGCCTCTGCAACATTACCAAGCGCTTTGCCAAGCAATTCAGGCTCAGGATCGTTCTCCTCTAAAATTGCTTCGATATAAGCCGCTGCTTCTTCAGGATCACGCAATGATTCAACCAGGTAATCATGCTAGCTATCGTTTGTTGGCGCGTTCACATTCTTTACTGCTCACGAATGGGCAACAGAATCTTTCGCGATCCGAATCAAGAACCGTAACGCTTCATTGACTGCGGTGGCATCTGGATACACGGCGGCAACATCTGGTTCTAGCTCAACCGTTAAAGGACTATTAGCCGTTTTGCTTACAAAACGATTAGGACGAGCGTTGAGATAGTCAAACTCGTACTCTGGAAGCAGATCATCTGCATCGCGCCGCAGTTCAGAAGCCTCTGGAATCTTCATGCACACTGAAGTGTTGCTGGTTGTGGCAAAGGTCTATTCTGCTCTTGATACGTCTCAATTAAAAGTTCAAGGACTTCCTGAGCGTTCTTAGTCGCTTCCTCATACGTATCACCGTGAGTATGAGCGTAAGGACCAAACTCAGGGAGGATCACAATATATTTCTGATCTTCATCAGACCACTGAATCAAAATGCTGTAGCGAGGTTTCATCTATTCGTGTTCTTGCTCTGCAACCGTCACAGTTAGCTTTAGCCCTAACTCACTGAGCCATTGAGACAATCCATAAATCACGTCACTTCCCTGTTGAGACAGAAGTTTGTCTAGTTTCTGAGCGTGAAGTTCAGCTTGTTCAGGTGATAAGTTCGATCGACTCAACGCTTCAAGCACATCGTTGAGAGCCAACTTAAGCAAGCCAGGATCTGGATCTTCCTCTTCTTCAAAATGGGTTTCCAGGTAGAGCGCTGCATAACTCGGATCTTTAAGTCGAGCAATGAGATAGTTACTGTAGCTAACACTGGTCGGCGCTTTCACGTTTTTCATAATCAACCCAGTATGCTTTCGCCTTCTGAATATCCTGACTTTGAGTGCTTTTATCTCCA
>JACMKO010000066.1 GCA_014380065.1 Leptolyngbya sp. ES-bin-22
CAAAGTATGCTAAATCCCTTTGGCAAAGGCTTCAAGGTCACACCTAAGGGCACATCCAGCGATCGCTTTGCGTTCAATTGGCAGTTAGCCTTGCCACTGATCGTTGTACTTGTTGCCAGTGCGTTTAGCTTGTGGACAAGCCTGGGCATCAGTTTGGCGATCGGGATGTGGCAACCAGGTATGTCACCTGTGATGGCTGAAAAGATGAAGGGTTTTGATCTGGGGTTGATCTGGAGTCTCTACAACCTCTTGACACTGGCAATCTCCCTCCTCGTTCTGTTGGATGTGCCTCGCCCTAGCCTTTATGAATGGTTTGATCTACGAAGAACAGTGAGATTAGAAATCGGTGAGCGAGTGTTTTGGGGTTCCACCACTGCGATTTCGGAAGTTGGTTTAGAGGCGATTCTGACTCAAGCTGGCTTGCCAATGGTTGACCAATGTATGAGCGGCAAAAACGCCCAACCTGATGCCATCACGCTGGTGGAGGTGGAAATTCTGGAAGAGGGCTTGGTGCTTCAGGGCAAGGCAATCTGCACAGGCATGCATGATGAATTTTCCACAGTGCGAATCATGTTTGAGCCAGTCAACCTTCAGCAGCAACGACGTTTGGTAGAAATGCTGTTTTGTCGCCCCGGACAGTGGAAGAGCCGCTGTTCTCCTGGGGAGTTGCGATCGCTCTGGCTGTTGTTTAGGATCTTACTGAAACCACGCGTGCTGTTCGATCGTCATGCCGCTGTCAGTGTCGTGGCTGTAGCAAAGGGCTAACATTGCTGCCACAGCCAGTGGATCGCTGTCGCATCGTCGGGTGTCGTTAGTCGGATCATGGAAACCTCCAGATGATTGAAGCTTTTTTAGGCAGCGCCGTAACGCACATCAGTCTTTATTTCCTGCGTTTCGCTTGACACAAATCGCAGGTGTGATGCACTTCAAGCTGGATCGAACGGTGGGATGTACGAAGTTCGTGGACAACGAGTAGAATGCTCCAGCACAAAATTCCCACTCCCAGTAAGAAAACCATGAGCACAACTTGCGCTAACCAGTTAATACCGATGGCGATCGCGATCGCAATGACGAACATATCGACGATCAGCACAAGAATAGCAGTATAAATCCCTCCTAAGACATGATGCACAATATGATTGCGACGAAGCAAATCTGGCAATAGCAAATGCTCTAAGTCATGTAGGTAGACGGCTCTGGAGGGGGTATCGCTTAGATCAATTTCAGCAAGACTCAAAATCTCTTGATTCACTGAGCGCAAATGATTGCTAATTGCCGCATAGTGAGTAATGAGACCATTTTGGATAATAGCGCACGCTGTAATCATCACAACGGGCGCAAGGATCAGACTAATTGCCTTAACAATTGTGTCACTCGTCATGGAACGCACTTTCAAAATTCATAGAACAGAATGAAATCGCGCCAGTAGGGAGCGAGATTGCCTTAGTATAAGTGATCCCACACATGCCCTGATGTATTGGCTCGATGCTCTGAGAGCAGACTGAAAGCTGAATGAGGCAAGGTTTTGTTCATTTAAAAAGGGTAAGCGATGCTTACCCCCTTGAGCTAAAGATTGAGTCTCTGCCTTAGCCTGGAATAAATGCCATTGAGACACCATTCATGCAGTAGCGCTTGCCCGTTGGCTTAGGTCCATCGTCAAAGACATGCCCCAGATGACCACCGCAGCGATGACAATGCACTTCTACACGGGTCATGAACAAAGATTTGTCGATTGTGTTTTCGACGGCTCCTTCAATAGGAGCATAAAAGCTAGGCCAACCAGTACCACTATTGAACTTAGTTGCGGATGTAAACAGCGGTAGATCGCATCCAGCACAAACAAAGGTGCCCTCGCTATGCTGCTGCTCCAAAGGGCTGGTGCCCGCTCGCTCGGTGCCATGCTGACGCAACACCCGAAATTGCTCTGGGGTCAAAACCTTGCGCCATTCCTCTTCTGTTTTGGTCATTTCAAAGCCAGTCTTTTTTGGTTGAGAATTTGTACTCGCCATTGCTTCGCTTGCCCTCCCAGGCAGGTAATGTGATAAACAGACTGTGCCAGCCGTTGCGATACCCACTCGTAAAAATGATCGTTTCTTCATGTTGCAATCCTGTTGGCAATGCAGCCATCAATTTCATCCAGGCAGAACGTATGAGGCTGGATCTTGATGATGCACGCACCATTTAAATGGCGCGTGAAAGTCCTCTTAACGGCAGCTAAGAATTTCCAGTTTACCTGTTAAGGATGCATGCCAGATGCCAGCGATCCAGCTTGAGCGGTGTATGATGCGGAAAGATTCTACCTATAGCCGTTTTCACATGGATAAGCCACAGATTGTAGAGTGGGCACTGCCCACAGAGCTTACACCGAGGCTTTTTGGAACTCAAAAATTATTAGCTTTGTTGATACAACTTTCTAAGTGAGATGACGATCTGAATTCTTACTAGAGAGCACCGCATAATAACGGCTATGCACACTGGTCACATTCGCTCACAATAGCAATCCTGAAATAATGCGCGCTCCCAACCCATGAGCGGAATTGACCGAGATATCACTCCCGATCTCCGACCCAGCCTGATTGAGCGCCATTTACCTGATACACCCCAAGTCCAACGACTGCTCCGAAGAGAAGGCAGAGCGCATGTATTCAGAGACCGCGAAACCCTGGAGCGGGTTGCACAGGCTATCATTGCAGGTGGAGAGCGAGCCGGAATGGATGATCAAGAGGATGATTACGAACGATATGGACTCTACTTTTTAGAGCCGATCGGCTACATAATTAGAGCAGACGGGAGCCAAACCCCTCTTTACGACGCTGAGGTAGAAATTGTGAAACCAACAGGTGAGTATCATGCAATCCCACGCACCAGTCCTCGCAGAACAAGCTAAAACCTGGAAATTTCTCGAACTTTGGGTTGATCCAGTTCTTTTTCCACCCAAGATTCTCATGTTAGTTGGCGATCAAGATGGTACTTGTCGTATTTTTAACCCTGCATTCGACTATAAACTCGTAGTCACTCACTCAAGCTATCAAGCCGCCGAAGAATGGCTTCTTGAAGATGAATATGAACGAGTTAAGGGACAGCTTTTGGCTGAAGAAGTTTTTTAGCAGAAACGCCACATAACAACCCCACTGCACACCGACCGTATCAAAATGGCTGTTCAGTCCGAAAGGCATATTAGCGGCGGGTGAACGGGGTCGTTAGGCTGCTAAGTTCTGCCAAGGCTTCTTAAGTAACATTCTGTAAGATCAATGACACTTAACGATTTTGCTGATCTAAGTTCAGCAGTTAGTATTCTCTTTGTTGCTGCGGGATTAATGATTTCTATCCGGCAGTTCAAATACAGCTGGACAATGGACTATATGGGACATCTAAGAACCTGTTTGAAAAGTCAGTCATGTAGAGTAAAGGGGTCGATCAGAGACCCCCAAATGACACGACTAGCATACGACACAGACCTGAGTGATGACCAGTGGGAATTGATTGCACCCGATCTACCGGCTGCCAAACCGGGTGGGCGACCGCGCACGTTGGATCTACGGGAGGTGGTGAACGCAATCTTCTATTTGCTCTCCAATGGGATTAAATGGCGGGCGATGCCGCATGACCTGCCCCGGTGGCAGAGTGTGTACACCGACTTTCGGGCGTGGGAACGGGATGGCACCTGGCACCAATTGAATACGGCTTTACGCACCCAGCTGCGGTTGCAAGCTGGACGGTACGCTCAACCGAGCGCCGGGAGTGTCGATAGTCAA
>JACMKO010000067.1 GCA_014380065.1 Leptolyngbya sp. ES-bin-22
AAGCACCGTTAAATCGCATGTGAATCGGCTGTTAAGCAAATTGGGCGTGAGCGATCGCACTCAAGCCGTGATTGTTGCCGTTAAGCGTGGGTTTATGAGTTTATAGGCTGTACTGAAGTTGATATCCAAATTCCAACTTTAGTTGGAATCAGTCTTCCATTGTGAGATGGGCTGATTCACCCACCACTCGATTACATAAAAGTGTCAACCCTGAGTGGACGACAAACGCGAGTCGATTCCCTATATTGAATGTATACAAACACCGATAGCAACTGAGTTGCAGGCTCTAGTTTGCTTGACATCGATCGCAGAAAGAAGGTGATGTGCCAATCGTCTGCGATCAGCATTATTTCCCTCAGAGGTATCAGTGAGTCACGACCGGGAGTGTAGTTCGTTATCTGTCTTACCCTCACCACAGGATCACATACAAGGACGGCTGAATGCCACCGTAGTACTGGTGCTGTATGGGGATTATCAAGGTTCTCAAAGTGCAGACATTTATAGGTTAATTAAAGCCATGCAGCGACAGCTTAGTGTTTCTTTAGGAGAAAATTGCTTGTGCTTTATCTTTCGTCATTTTCCACAGCGCCAGATCCATGCTCAGGCTCAACGTGCGGCGGAGGCGGCAGAAGCAGCGGCGGCTCAGGGTCGGTTTTGGCAGATGCATGATATGCTATTCGACCATCAGCAGGAGCTAGGAAATGGTTATCTGGTGGAATATGCCAATCATCTAGGGCTTGATGTTTGCCAATTTCTGCAAGGTTTAGCCAAACAGTTGCATGTCGATCGCATCAACCAAGATATTGAAAATGGCTTGCAAAGTG
Source organism: Leptolyngbya sp. ES-bin-22 (assembly GCA_014380065.1). GTDB lineage: Bacteria > Cyanobacteriota > Cyanobacteriia > Leptolyngbyales > Leptolyngbyaceae > Stenomitos. Next base: position 825 of record JACMKO010000067.1, read on the forward strand.
GAGTAACGATGGCTCCAGCACTGTTTATAAACAGCATTCGCTATACCGATCGCTGGAACATTGAACAGTTGATGGCGGCCATTCTCACTGCGAGTTATTAAGTTTCTTACTCTTGCCTCCAATTAATGTGTGACTGAGGATAATTCTATGGTTTCCATTCCCTTGTTGATTAAAGATGATATTGAGTATCTAAATTCTCCAGTTCAGATTGATTCTTTTGGTATTTCTTTTGTTAATCAGGCATTCGCTGCTGTTGCACAAGAGGTTATGGAGTTATTGAAGCAATCATATCCTTTTCAGCCCGACAGTATCAATCACGCTGAGACCATCATGATTCGAGCGATAGCGCCAGAATACGGGCAAGCCATTGCGATTGAACCATTGACAGGTCGTGAATTAGAGGTATTGCAACTTATTGTAGAGGGGCACAAAAATTTCACGATCGCCAGGAAGCTTTACATCACTACAGGCACAGTGAAAACCCATGTCCGTAATATTTTGAAAAAGCTTTGCGCTAGCGATCGCACTCAAGCGGCGATTCGGGCGCTCCGTTCTGGTTTAGTTCACTGACAACAATGCGAATGGCGATCGACCAAACAGCCGTCAATCGGGGTAGTGGCACAAACGATCTATTGGTGAGTCAAGCATTGCGAACGCATGAGTTACAGGTTTGGTTTTTCGCAGAACATTTGGTGGATATACCACTGGTACACAGCTAGAAAAATTCTAAAAGATAGAGAGCAAAATCATGTATCAAATTTCATCCTCTCATCAGGATCGATTGCAGTCTGCTGGCTCTCGTCAGCGCAATCGTAACCGAGGTGTCATGCTATCTGAGCAGGGATGGCAGACATTGACTCGGGCTGGTGTCCTCCATGATCAATGGGGTAATCGTTACACCTATGAAAAATTGAGTGAACGATCGCTCTTAAATGAGCGCACCGTCAGTCGCATTCTCAGCCGCGAAGTGAGAGTAGACAAGCGTTCCCTGAAAACCTTCTTTGCAGCGTTTGGCTTACAAATCAATAGCGACGATTATCTCAGTGCCGCCTGTGATCCAGCCGATCAAACCATCACTAGTTTTTCACACTATCTCGACTCAACTGTCCACAGCGTTGAAACAACTTTGACATACCAGGAACTCATTGAACTCTATCAACGGTTGATGCAGGATTTGAGGCATCTTTCTCATTTACTCAATTTAGATGAGGTGAATGGAAACAGCCCTTACAAGCAACAGAATTCAATTAGCCATAGTTGCCTGATTTTGAATGAATCATGAATGATTTTCTAGCAGCACTTTGGCGCTCCGTAAATAGCATTTGAATTATTTTGTTTTGCTTTTTTGGCAACAGATGTTTGTCATTCATTGCTTATTTCTGTGTCCTATGAAAATAATGCTGCGATCGCAATTTGTTGTCATGCCAACACTACTTGTGATTTTTCTCACTCTAAGTCTCTTTGTATACCAGCTATTGCCTGTCTACGCGAATCTGCGCCTGTAAGGACTACACAATGACACAAATTACGACATCTTTTGGGCGGCAGTCTACCGCCGCTGAAGTGGCAGAGGGAATTAATCTCTCTGGCAAGCGAGCGATCGTTACTGGAGCAGCATCGGGCATCGGCATAGAAACGGCGCGCGCATTAGCTCGCACTGGTGCAGTCGTCACATTAGCTGTGCGTAATACTGATGCCGGAACACAGACGGCTGCGGATATCACTGCTACCACTAGCAACCAAAATATTCACGTTGCCCCGCTTGACCTGAGTGATCGCGCCTCGATCGCCAGGTTCGTCGCCGCGTGGGATAAACCGCTGCACATTCTTGTTAACAACGCGGGTGTAATGGCATTGCCTGAACAACACACGCCTGAAAGCTGGGAGATGCAGTTTGCCACCAACCACCTTGGACACTTCGGGCTGGCACTCGGACTCCATGAGGCTCTTGCAGCGGATGGTGCCGCACGGATTGTATCTGTCAGTTCTAGCGGACACCTGATGTCGCCAGTTATCTTCGACGATATCCACTTCGCGTTTCGACCTTATGATCCGTGGCTGGCATACGGACAGTCCAAAACCGCAAATATTCTCTTCGCAGTGGGTGCCACCGCGCGTTGGTTCAATGATGGTATTACCGCCAATGCTTTGATGCCTGGTGCGATCGCCACCAATCTCCAGCGTCATACGGGCGGTATCAGGACTCCACCAGAACGACAGAAGACACCGGAGCAGGGTGCTGCCACCTCAGTGCTGCTGGCGACATCCCCGCTTTTAGAGGACATTGGTGGACGCTATTTCGAGGATTGTAACGAAGCTCACTGTGTCACGAGCGGCAACGGCTACATGAGCGGTGTTGCCCCTTACGCCCTAGATGCGGACAACGCCGATCGCCTCTGGGAAGAATCGTTGCGCCTGCTCGCCTGACCCAAAGTTTTTGAGCAGGAGAATCAGGATCATGACCATAGAGGCAGACATTACGGTTGACCAACTCTTCTATTCAAACTCAACAATCACAGGACTCATTATCATGAAAAAACTGGACGGAAAGATTGCAGTCGTCACTGGGGCATCTAAAGGCATCGGTGCTGAGATTGCCAAACATTTAGCTGCCGAAGGTGCAGCCGTTGTCGTCAACTACGCCTCCAGTAAAGAAGGAGCCGATCGCGTCGTTGACGAGATTACCAGCGCGGGTGGTAAGGCGATCGCAGTCCAAGCTAATGTCACCCAAAAAGCAGAAGTCGAACAGCTTTTTGCCAAGACACATCAAGTATTTGGTAGGCTCGATATCTTGGTTAATAACGCTGGTATTTATGAATATCTGCCACTCGAAGACATTACGGAAACGCATTTCCACAAACAGTTCGATCTCAATGTGCTGGGCTTAATCCTCATTTCACAACAAGCAGCAAAGTACTTTGGCTCGGCGGGCGGCAGCATTGTCAATATTAGTTCGATCGCCAGTACCGCTACGCCCGCGACTGGCTCAGTTTATAACGCGACCAAAGCCGCAGTCGATGCTGTTACCAAGTCGCTCGCTAAAGAACTGGGTCCACGCAACATTCGTGTTAACGCCATCAATCCTGGCATGGTGGTAACAGAAGGACTATCTGCACTAGGAGTGCTTGAGAGTGATTTCCGCAAACAGGTTGAAGCACAAACCCCTCTAGGTCGCATCGGACAACCACAAGACATCGCTCCTGCCGCTGTCTTCTTCGCCTCCTCCGATTCAGCCTGGATCACAGGCGAAACGTTGGTCATCGCGGGCGGTCTTCATTGATTTGTATCAACAGTTAAAGAAGTCTACTGCTATGAATCCAACCAACGGTATCATCAGCCAACCCAGTTCATTACAGATCTCTATTGCCTTTAGGAGGCTCGATCTTGAGAAAATCACGTCTAAAATTTGCGGTCTTGAAAGCCGATCGCATCACTGTTCCTGCCTCCTTTTTTGGCATGATTCTGGGTTTAGTGGGATTGGGGAATTGCTGGCGGGTGGCTGCTAAGCTCTGGCACCTGCCTGTTTGGATTGGCGAAGCGATTATGCTGGTTGCAGTTATAGTCTGGCTCGTGTTGTTGGTGCTCTATTTCGGCAAATGGTTGTGGGCGCGTGAAGAGGCTTTGGCTGAGTTTGAGCACCCCGTTTCATGTTGCTTTATCGGGTTAGTGCCTGTGTCTTCGTTGCTGGTGGCGCTGGCGATCGCACCCTACTCCCATACGATCGCGGTCAGGCTATTCATGGTCAGCGCGATCGGTCAGTTGGGTTTTGGGGTGTATCGTTCTGGTCAGTTCTGGATGGGCGGACGCAAGCCAGAAGCGACTACGCCTGTACTCTATCTGACGGGAGTTGCAGGTGGTCTTGTCAGTGCGATCGTTGCCAGTAGCCTCGGTTATCGAGAATGGGGGGCGTTGCTTTTTGGAATGGGGTTGTTTTCATGGCTGGCATTGGAATCCATCATCATGCAGCGCCTGTACCTGTTGGAAGCGTTGCCCAAACCCCTACGTCCAACGCTGGGCATTCAACTGGCACCCCCTGCTGTTGGCTGTGTTGCCTACTTGAGTATCACCAGTGGTCAGCCCGACATTTTTGCCCAAATGCTCTTCGGCTACGGCTTGTTGCAGGCATTGATTCTACTGCGGGTGCTACCGTGGTTGTGCCAACAACCCTTTGCCGCCTCCTATTGGGCTTTTACGCTCGGCGTTGCCGCCTTGTCGTTGGCACCCTGGCGCCTGGTGGAACGTGGAATGACTGGCATGATGGAAGGGTTAGCAGTTCTACTCTTCATTGGTGCCAATATTGTGATTGGCAGCATTGCCCTGGGGACAGTACGCCTATTGCTGTGGGGCAAACTCCTACCGCCATCGGCATCCGCAAAAGCTACCTAAAATTTGTTTAAGGTTATCAATGATCACCAGATGAACCGATTGAAAGCACTGGAAAATCCAACGGAGCGTAGGAGTCAGTTTGTATCGTGTACTCAACTTTGCGTTTAGATTCCACCTTTAATTGGAACCAACCTTCCTGATTGAAGAGGTCTTAACTTAGCTTATCTTTCCTAGCCCTATGCTGTCGATTCCTTTATCTTGATTTCAGCGATTACAGCAAAAACTACCCTATCCTGTTTCTATCACTGGATCTTCTATCACTAGATCTTCTATCACTGTGGAAGCGAAGATAGCAAAATGAACCGATCGCCGCTAAAAGAATGGGTTTTAACGGGCAGTATTTTGAGTGCATTGCTGTGTGCCCAACCGATCGCTGCTCAAGTCATACCTGATACCACACTGCCTGCGGGAGAGCGATCGCAGGTTACAGGCAATCCCACTGTTCAAATTGATGGCGGGGCAAGGCGGGGTGGAAACCTGTTCCACAGCTTCAGCCAATTTTCTGTTCCCACTGGTGGTACTGCTTACTTCAACAATGCTGCCGATGTGCAGAACATTTTTAGCCGCGTCACAGGTAGGTCAGTCTCTAACATTGATGGTTTGCTGCGGGCGAATGGGACAGCTAATCTATTTTTGCTCAACCCTAATGGCATTTTGTTTGGACCGAATGCTTCACTCAACATTGGCGGTTCTTTTGTTGCCAGTACCGCCAACTGCATCAACTTTGCCGATCATTTTCAGTACGGCGCAACTGATCCTCAAACAACACCTCTATTGACCGTCAGCGTCCCGGTTGGGTTGCAGATAGGAGTCAATCCGGGGCGCATTGAAGTGCAGGGAAATGGATATAACCT
>JACMKO010000068.1 GCA_014380065.1 Leptolyngbya sp. ES-bin-22
ACTAAGGTTAGAGACGATCGCAACGCTAGAAACAGTGACAACAGGTTAGACGATCGGCGATTGCCTCTCTGTAAACTCCTCAATATCCGCAATGCGAAAGCCCATCTGACACTCGAATTGGTCGGGCTGTTGCTCTGTAGGATTGCGATCACTAGCGTTACGAATAGCGCGACCACAATAGAGCTTGCCGCTTTGCCAGCGGGGTTTACCACTTTGATCTGCCATGAGGCACGTCTGACAGACCGTGTGTGGGGAAAGGAGCTGATTGTCCATGAGGATGACTAGCACGCGACACCTCCAGCGAACGTCCAAGCCCTGCGTTAATTGGTTCAAACCTATTGTATGAGGCGATCGAGTGTATGCGATAGCACTCGCACACAGCTTAATACGTTCAATTTGCGATCGCAGTATACGCTGACTCATTTTGGGCTAGGTGCCACGCCGCGTGCCCGTAAACAGCGTTATTATGGTTCACTCAGGACGATTTTCTTTGCTCAGGCTGATGGCTGTTAGAGTGATAAAAGAATGTGTCTTGCTGACTGCCAAACGTTTATTGCGCTTTTAAGGGGTTTGCTCCTGTGACTCGAACTGATTTAGATTTTCTTGCCGAAACTGATCCTGCGATCGCTGGCATTGTCCAGCAGGAACTCCAGCGTCAGCGGGATCACCTGGAACTCATTGCCAGCGAGAACTTTACATCTGCGGCAGTGATGGCAGCGCAAGGGTCTGTACTGACAAATAAGTACGCTGAAGGGCTTCCGGGCAAGCGCTACTATGGCGGCTGTGAATTTATCGATCGGGCAGAAGAACTAGCAATTGATCGTGCCAAGCAGCTTTTTGGGGCAGCTCACGCTAATGTGCAGCCTCATTCGGGCGCACAAGCAAACTTTGCGGTCTTCCTGAGTTTGTTAGAACCCGGTGACACCATCATGGGCATGGATTTGTCCCACGGTGGGCATCTGACTCATGGGTCACCGGTCAACGTTTCAGGCAAATGGTTCAAGGCACAGCACTACGGCGTGAGTGCTGAAACCGAGCAGTTAGACTACGACCAAATTCGTGATTTGGCGCTAAAGTATCGTCCCAAACTGCTGATCTGTGGCTATTCGGCTTATCCTCGCGTGATTGAGTTTGACAAGTTTCGGGCGATCGCCGATGAGGTCGGGGCGTACTTGCTGGCAGATGTCGCTCACATTGCTGGACTCATCGCCACAGGACATCATCCCAACCCCATCCCCTACTGCGATGTCGTGACGACAACGACCCACAAAACGCTCCGTGGTCCAAGAGGTGGCTTGATCCTGACTCGTGATGCGGACTTAGGCAAGAAGCTGGACAAAGCAGTGTTTCCAGGCAGCCAGGGTGGACCGCTGGAGCACGTGGTCGCGGCAAAAGCCGTTGCCTTTGGCGAAGCACTGAAGCCTGAGTTCAAGACCTACAGCGGTCAGGTCATTGAGAATGCTCGGACATTGGCAAAGCAACTGCAAGCACGAGGGCTAAAAATTGTCTCTGGTGGCACAGATAATCACCTGCTGCTAGTGGATCTACGCTCTGTTGCCATGACGGGTAAGCTAGCAGATCAACTGGTTAGCGGTGTAAACATCACAGCCAACAAAAATACGGTACCGTTTGATCCCGAATCGCCCTTTGTGACCAGCGGTTTGCGGTTAGGATCGCCCGCCATGACTACGCGCGGCATGGGGCAGACGGAGTTTACAGAGATTGGCAACATTATTGCCGATCGCCTCCTCAGTCCTGATGATGCCGCTGTTGCTCAAAACTGCCGTCAGCGTGTGGCTAACTTGTGCAGCCGCTTTCCGCTGTATCCGCATCTGAGTAGTCCGGTGCCAGCGTTGGTATAGGAAAAAGGAGTCAGAAATCAGGAGTCAGTCGATCATTGCTTCTGACTCCTGTTGCGATCGCCTAGCGAAAGATCAGCAGCCAGAGCGGAATGGTGAACAGCAGGGCGATCGTCGTTAGGGCAACACTGCTTGCAATCAACTCCCGGTCTAGATTGTACTCTTCGGCAAGAATCAAGCCCGCAAAAGCACTGGGCATCCCAGACATCAAGACCAACGCCAGACGAGCATCGCCAGCAAGACCGAGCAGCGTGGTGCCAGCGCCTACTGCAAGGGGCAAAACCAGCATCTTCAAGAGCGTGGGTAGAAGCGCAGGCTGAATGCTCTTCCAGCCGTGAAGCTGGCTCAGGCGCATCCCCATCAGCAGAAATGCTCCGGGAATAACGAACCAGCGAGAGGCGTATAGCCCCTGCTCTACCACCTCTGGGATTGCTACCGATCGCGTGAAGGAGCCGATCGCAAATGCCCATAACGAAGGAACCGTCAGCACATCGCGTAGCTGCACCCACCAATGATTTTGCTGCTGCGATCGACCATAGTAACTGGCAAGAAACACCCCAATTCCGTACGTACCAACAATGTTGTGCGTCACACTGTAGAACACTGCCCAACCCAAATACGGTTGGCTAATCAGCGCGGGTACAAGTCCTAAGCCCACAAAGCCAGTATTGCCGATGGTCGCTGCCAAAATGAAACTACCCCGTTGAGAGGGGTTGAGTTCAGGTTGAGTCGTTTCTACTGGTGTGGACGCGAGTATGGCGATCGAATCATCAAGAGGCTTCGTTGCGGAGAATTCCTCTTGGTCTGTAGATGTCGCTTGCACCCAGCGTTGGTAGAGTTGCAAACCACTCCAGGCGAGAATCAGTCCCAGGCTCAGGGCAGCGATCGTCACAGCGGGAGCCAACCCAATGTTGTGGGCGTAATCTGTCTGCCGTGCCAGCGCCAAAATTTGCCAGGGTACGCCAACCCAGTAGAGCGATCGACCCAGCAACCGAGGAAGCGCTTGAGGGACTAACCGAAAAGCGATCAGCCCCAAACCCGTCCACAACACTAATGGTAGATAGGCATCAAAAAGCGTGCCAGCCATCATGAGATTCCTATGGCTCGAAGAACAACTGCCATGCGCTGCTGGCTCGCAGCTTGTCAACTGTCTCACACAGTTCGTTGCAAAACTTTACTGTAGCAGCTTCCAGTTTTGAATCCGCCAGGTGCCTTCTTTCCGCACCAGACTGTAATCAATGCGTAAATTGGGGCTGGACTCAGCATTTTTGCGCTGGTCGGCTTCGTAGTATTCAGTGGCTTCCGTCACGTCTGCCAAAACGGTTGCCTGGTCAGGGTTAGTCGCACTGAGTTCAACTGAACTTACCTTGACGCTATGCTCATACTTCCTGTACTGATTGTTGCGCTTGGCTTCTGCGGCTGCCTCTTGCCATTCAGCCAGCTTCGGTTCTTCAAGAACTTTTGCCAGCGGTTCGACTTTGTGGTCAGCACCCATCGCCTCTGCTTTGGCAGAGAGCCAAGTCTGAATCACTTTTTCCGCACCCGCAGTTGTGAGGGCATCTGTTGTCGCAGTGGAATTATCGGGTGCAGGTGTCGCGTTCGGGGTTGGTGTGTCAATCAACGGACGATCGAGCCGTAAATTAAGCTGTTCTTCCTGTACCACAGGGGAAGATACTCTTCGCCAGAGTGAACCCGCTATAAAGCCCAGAGTCACGATCGCCACGATCAGCCCCAACGGCAACAGCCAGGGAAGGAGCATTGCCAGCTTCGTTTTGGCAGGACGCTCACCCCGTCGACGTGCAGCCGCATTGCCTTGCCCATCGTCATTGCCTGGCGGTCGGTTTGCTGGACGGTTACGAGCGCCAACTGGACGCGTTGCCGTGGCTGTGCGGGCACCCGTCGCTTGAGGTACACGCTCAGCCACGGGCATTGTACCTTCTGTAGAAGGACGATCGTCTGGAACCGTCGCAGTGCCCATACGGGCAGCAATATGCGCGCGCGCAGTGTTGATCAGATATTCATGGCTGGTTTCCTCCAGCGATCGCTCAACGACACCATGACTGCTCTCAGCCGCGTTGCCTCCGTCCTCAACAGCCGCACGGTGCGATCGACCATTGCTTCTCACTGCCACTGGCTCAGGCACCGAGCGATTGACCTGATTGCGGCTAGCACCGATCGTCGTAGCCGCACTTGAGGCAGCGACCGACGGCTGTAACGAGAGTGCCCAGGCAGTATCGGCATCAGCTTCTTCTGGCAGTTCCTCAAGATAGGACTGCACCTGCTGGTCAGCAAAGTAATCTTTTAAGGAAGCGTGTTGCTGCATCAGGTCACGGAAGTGGGGAAAGACCTCCTCTTGTAACCAGCGTTCACCATAGAGACATAGCCCAGGCAATAAATCGGGGGCACCCTGGGAATGTTCACGAATAAAGGCGATCGGTCCGTAGTCCTGACTGCGTTCTAGAGCCTGACTGGCGTTCTCTGTCTGCCCCAACAAAAGGGCACAAACCGCCTGTTCCAGATGCACATCCTGACGGCTGCTCAACCGCGTGAGCATAAGCTTTGCCCGTCGCACGAGCGCTGGCTGCCGTTCTGCAAAACCACGTGCCAACAGCGCGTAGACCGCCAGATAGGTGGCGACAGGCGAGGGACGCTGTGCTTCCTGCTCAAAAAGCACCTGCTGTTCAGCGGCGGTCAAATACCCGCGTAGCTGCTGGATAAAGCGCAAAAAGTCATCAATGTTTAACCCAGACTGATCATCGCCTGCACCATCAATGCCGTCGCGCTCTTGGAGCATATCTTGCAGAAGCTGCAACCCCTGGTGGCGCAGCGCTGTCTGGTCTTCAGTCAATGCCAGCAATTCCAGCACGCGATACGGGCGCAGCTTGTAGAGATCTGCCTGGATTTCGCCGCGCACTTCAGCAAACAGCCCTTCACGCAGAAGCAATTGCTGTCCGGTTTCCAACGCTTCGGACGCATTTTCGTACTGCCGTTGCTGCCATTGCTCTCGTCCTAGCTCCATGCAGGCAAGAGCAACCGTCAGCACAATATCCGAAAACACAATATTGGGATCGCCAAACTGCCCCTGCTTGAGGCTGGCACTGCCGCCTGTCAAAAAAGGACGACCTAACCGCAGCACCAACTCATACTCACCCAGGTCTTGCAGCACCAGCAGGGCACCCACAAACTGGTCGTCCCGAATCTCAATGCTGGGAGTGTGTGGATCGCTGCCGACCTCAATGGTAGACAGTTGTCGGGGAGCGCGATCGCTCACCGCACCGTTCTCTGGCTCCACCTCATAAGCTTTGGCAAGAAAGCCAGTATCGTAAGTCTGACGCTGTTCTGCATTAGAAAGCGTCGCAAAGGCTGTGTCAAAAAGCCGTTTGCGGGAAGCGATCGCCGCATCAGAGTACTCCCGGCGTGGCAATTGCAACGTGCGATCGCGGTGTGCCTGTCGCAACTGTTCAGCGGTTGCCTGAATCGGCAAACCCAGTATCCGGTAGTAGTCGAGCGGAATACGCACAGTGCACTTTCCTAGCGGTAAGCAGTAAGGTTAAGCTATGGTAGCGGATAACGCCAGCCCAAAAGGTGCCATCATCATAACTCGCAGATGTCAGACTGGCAGTCTATCTCAGGATAAGCAAAAATTTCCTGGAAGTAACATTAATTCTAGAAAATTTGTCCGATTCGAGCGACGATAGAAAACCTCCTAGTCAGGATTAAGTCAATGGTTCAAGAAAGAGTCTTCCCAACGTTCCAGTCAGCCACCGCCACAGTCACGAAAGCAGAGGGGCTGCGACTCTACGAAGATATGGTGCTGGGGCGCTTTTTTGAAGATAAGTGTGCAGAGATGTACTATCGGGGCAAGATGTTTGGCTTCGTCCACCTCTACAACGGACAGGAAGCAGTTTCAACTGGTGTCATTCAGGCAATGCGTCCCGGTGAAGACTATGTGTGCAGCACCTATCGCGACCACGTTCATGCGCTAAGTGCAGGTGTACCGGCTCGCAACGTGATGGCAGAACTGTTTGGTAAAGAAACGGGCTGTAGCAAAGGTCGTGGCGGTTCCATGCACCTCTTCTCAGCCGAACATCGGCTGCTGGGAGGCTATGCGTTCATCGGCGAAGGCATTCCTGTGGCGACGGGTGCAGCGTTTCAATCTAAATACCGTCGCGAAGCGATGGGCGATGCTTCGTCTGACCAGGTGACGGCGGCGTTCTTTGGCGATGGCACGACCAATAATGGTCAGTTTTTTGAATGCCTTAACATGGCAGCGCTATGGAAATTGCCGATTCTCTATGTGGTGGAGAACAACAAATGGGCGATCGGCATGGCGCACGAACGCGCTACCTCTCAGCCTGAGATCTACAAGAAAGCCAGCGTGTTTGGGATGCCCGGTTATGAAGTCGATGGCATGGATGTACTCGCAGTCCGCGCTATTGCCCAAGAAGCAGTTGCCCGGGCACGCGCTGGCGAAGGTCCGACGCTAATTGAATGCCTCACCTATCGCTTCCGGGGACACTCGCTGGCAGACCCCGATGAAATGCGATCGAAGGTAGAAAAAGAAGCCTGGTTTGCTCGCGACCCCATTAAGAAATTTGCCGCGCATCTGCTGGAACATACCCTGGCAAGTCAGGACGAGCTGAAGGCGATCGAGAAGAAAATCCAGACCATCGTTGAAGAAGCCGTAACCTTTGCCCTCGAAAGCCCAGAACCCGATCCAAAGGATCTTTACAAGTACGTCTTTGCCGACAACGATTAAGCGATCAGCGTTTCGCATTTTTATAGCGATTCCCGATGCAAGCAAGTGGTGCGCCAGAGTTTCAGCAGCAGGTTTTGAGTGAGCTAAAGCAGATTAGCCAACGGCTCGATCGATTAGAAGTCGATGTTAGCAAGATCGAAACGGAGGTCGAGAAAATCGACTACAAATTTGACACTTATCAAAAAGCGTCTGATCAAGTCGTGCGACTCGCTACAACCATCATTATTGCTGCTGCGTCGGTATTCATTCTCTCGCCCGCGCTCCAGGCATTTGCTCCAGTAATCAGGGCCTTTGTTGCGGGTGATGCGGCTAGTGGCTAAGAGATTATTGAACGGGCGATCGTACGTTCTGCTTCCGCCGTACAATGCTGAGAGACGTGACTATTGAACGGTAAGCGCTATGCCAATCAAACGCGGTGACTTTGTACGAGCAGTCAAAGATAAGCTAGAAAACAGCCTCGAGGCACAAGCCAGCGATCCTCGCTTTTCGTCCTACATCTTTGAGACCAAGGGTGAAGTGGTTGATTTGAGCGGCGACTATGCCTTAATTAAATTCGGCATTACACCAACGCCAAACATCTGGCTGCGGCAGGATCAGCTCGAGTCCTTTGAGTGAAGGGGAGAGGTGTGAGGGGAGAGGGGAGAGTCATAAAAACCTTTATGGTGAGTAGCGTGTTCTACGATGAGGGAACGCTGCCAGAAATGCTTCTGCCGACCTCGTTGCCTTTAACTCACCTCACTCCTTATCTGGCACTCCTCTCATGGTTTTAACCCCGTCTACGATCGCCTGTTCTCCGCCCCGCGTGACTGTTGTTGGTTTTGGCAACGTTGGTAGCGCTCTGGAACAACGGCTGGCTTAAAAAAATCTTGCCGTTGTCGTGCTGCTGGTTGTGGTGGAAGGTCGTCC
>JACMKO010000008.1 GCA_014380065.1 Leptolyngbya sp. ES-bin-22
AAGTTGCCCGTCTGCTTGTCCCGGTTAGTGCTGCACTTGATGTCTCTGCCAGCCCACCAGCCGTCACGAGACCCGCACCAGTGCCCACTGAACTGACAGCTCCTACCGCTGAGGTGCAAAAATAAAAGAGAGACGCAGCAGGAGGGCGATCGCGATGATAAGGCAGCTAATTTCTGGGGTACTGGTGGCTGCTCTTACAGCGATGCTTACAGGCTGTGATTCGTCCTCTTCTTCAGACTTTCCACCCCAGTTCGATCGCCCAAAGCCCAGTGCATCAGTCTCTAGCCCCTGGCAATCAGCTCAATTGGCGCGCACCCTTACGAAAGCGGATGAACCAATCCTCCAAATTGCGATCAGCCCTGATGGACGGATGATCGCTAGCGGTAGCGTCGAGGGCAACGTTGACCTCTGGGATTTTAAGACCGGGAAGGGGCTACGCAGCTTTAGCGCCCGCTCTAGAGTTGAGTCGATCGCCTTTAGCCCCAACGGGCAAACGCTAGCGACGGGTGGCGATGATGGCAACGTTAGGCTGTGGCAAATCAGCACTGGACAGTTCGTGCGATCGCTGACTAAGTACCCCTTTCCCGTTCAGTCGATCGCCTTCAGCCCTGACGGCACTACCCTTGCTACCAGCAGTTGGAAGAAAACGATCGATCTTTGGGACATCGCCACAGGTCAATTGCGCCGTAGTTTCGTAGGGCACAGCGATACCGTCAACGCAGTCGTCTTTAACAGCGACGGTAAGGTTCTTGCTAGCGGCGGTTACGATGGCACGATTCGGCTTTGGCAAACCACGACCGGAGCACCCATTCATACCTTTGTTGCCTATAAGCGCCCCGTCTATACGCTAGCGTTTAGCCCCGACGGAAAGACATTAGTTAGCGGTGGTGATGACACGATTAAAGTCTGGGATGTCCCCACAACACAACTGCACGCAACGCTAATCGGTCATACGGATGTCATCACTGCTATTGCGATCGCCCCCGATGGACGCACGATCATCAGCGGCAGTCGCGATAAAACTATCAAACTGTGGGACATCGCTACCGGAACGCTCATCAAAACTCTCTCTACTGACCCAACGCTTTCAGTGGTTATCAGCCCGGATGGACGCGCGATCGCCAGCACAGGTAACGACGGCAAGATCAAGATTTGGCAACCAACGAAGTGAAACATCCGTTGCTAAAATCACACCATCAGGCGTTTTAGCATCCTGGAGAAGAATGGCAATGACGGCTCAAGTACTAACCGATCAAGAAAAGCAATACTACACGCCAGAAGAGTACTTAGCCTTGGAAGAGAAGGCAGAGTACAAAAGCGGATATTACGATGGGCTAATCATTCCAATGGCAGGCGGCACTACCAATCACAATCAAATTATTGGAAATTTATATTCCTCATTAAATATAGAACTCAAAAGAAAACCTTACAGAGTTTTCGTCAGCGATGTGCGTTTGTGGATACCGGAGATGCGGTATTACAAATATCCAGACATTATGGTCATTGCCGGACAGCCTGAATATTATAACGATCGCAAAGATACCATTACAAACCCACAGGTTGTCATCGAAGTTCTGTCAAACTCAACCCAAGCCTATGATAGAGATGAAAAATTTAAGGCTTATCGCACCATTCCAGCGTTTCAAGAATACATTTTGATTGATCAAACAAGTGTGGCGATCGACCAGTATTTCAAAACCGCAAACAAACGCTGGTCACTCTATGAATACGACGATGAAGAAACCGAGTTAAGCTTCAAATCCTTTGATTTTCAAATTTCACTTGCTGATCTCTACGACAAAGTAGAGTTTGTAGAAGAGGAACAAGAGACTAAAAAACCACTCTAGAACTGATTTTTTAAGGCTGTATCACGCTACTGCCAAACATTTTTAGGTAGCTTATAAACTCCGAAAATGCGAAAAGGCTAAGTCCTAATCGCTGACCTAGCCTCTAAAGTCTATAAACTTCTAGCAGTGCTTACAAAGATGTAGCTAACGCAGCCTTATGAAGCCATTGCGACTTCGACCATTTCTTGCAGTTCGCCTTTCTGGTACAGCTCAATCAGAATATCAGAGCCGCCTACAAACTGACCGTCAACATACACTTGGGGAATGGTGGGCCAACTAGAGTACTCCTTGATGCCCTGACGAATATCAGCATCAGCAAGGACATCGACCGTCTCGAAGGGCACACCAAGCGTGTTGAGAATTTGCACGACGTTGTTGGAAAAACCGCATTGGGGCATCAGCTTGTTGCCCTTCATGAAAACCATGATTTTGTTTTGCTTAATCAGCGATTCGACGCGCTCTTGAGTTTCGGGAGTCATAGGTTTGGAGGGATGAGGTGTGTGCAAGCGGACTAAAGAGAAAGCCGATCGTCAATCAGCACTTAAACAGCCTGGCTGGCGATCGCCCAGTCTTGAGGCGTATAGGTTTTGATTGCCATCGCATGGATTGCTCCGCTGAGCAAGTGCTGCTGGACTGCCTTGTTAACTAATTGATGCTGTTGTACCAGGCGTTTGCCATCAAATTGAGACGACACTACCGTAACTTCGTAGTGTTCGCCATCGTTCGTCAACACCTGAACCTGGGCATCCGGCAGTTCAGCTTTAATCATAGTTTCAACTTGATCAGGGCTAATCATTCGCTCTCCTTGACCACTGTGAATGTTTCTCACTCTAGTCTAGCGTTCAGTGTCAAGCTGAGTCTCGTCGGTCTGAAGACAGGCGCGATCGAGCGAGTCCGCTTTCACCAGCGCTACCACCAACTCAGGGTTGACTAACGAGGCGCTGCACTGGGTTGATCAGCACGAGGGCGAGGAAAAGGCGCATCCACAAAGCCCAACTCAAGGAGTTGCTGATAGGCTTTTTGCCCCAGATTGCGGGTGGGCTGTTGACTGCGAATAATTTGCACCAGTAACGGCACTGCCAGTTCCGATTGGTTTTGGGCGCGATGCACGAGCGCAAGCTGATAGGTAGCCTGATCGCGCATTTCAGCCGCTTCCAGCGCTTTACGCCGTTGGGTGTCGGCAATGCGGTTATCAATGCCAGAAAAGCTGCCAGCCAGATCTTGATAAAAATTAGACAACTGGTTGAAAACCTGACGCGCTTCTTGAAGCTTTTTAATTGCAGTCGGATAGTTTTGAGCAGACACGGCTTTATCCGCTTCGTCCATCAAACGCTTGCCGCCCTGCTGGCTAAGAAGCCCCCCATCTTGATCGGTCGGACGCAAAACATTTGGGTTATTTGGGTCGATCGGCTGTGCCCGGTCTGGACTCGATGGCAAGACTTGTTGAGAGAGACCGCTTGCAGGCTTCAGCAGCATAGAAGCCGCGAAGAGTGACAGGGAAACAATCCCTGCGGTGCGGAGGAGACGAGTAGTTCCAAAGAATTCCATGAGGCAGCTCTAGCTCTAATTGCAGAAACAGAAGAAACACAACTGTATCAAAACTTTGGGTATATTACCATTGCAGGGTAACTCTGCGCTTGAGTAGTCTTTTTTGAGTTCCTCTCAAAGGCTACAACTCTATCCAATGGAAAAGGGGATGGGGTGTCGTGCGGTTCCTGATGCTCTGCCCTCTGTAATCTCTTGCAGCTTTTCAACGAGGTGTTTCGATGACTGACCAAACGCCAGCAAACGCGCCAGCATCTCAGGGAGCAGCCATGCCTGAGTCCAGCATCAGCAAGGTGTTGCAGCGTGGCGGCGAAGAGCTATTGCTAGAAAAGGTGGACGATCGCTTTACAGTGAACGCGACGGATCAAGCCGCGATCGCAAAGCTGGTGCAGCCGCTCCCCGCTAACGTGAGTACCGATCGCACACCGACTCAACTCACAGAAATTGTGGTCGATCCGGCACGGCGAGATGCGGTGATGCAGCAGGTGCGCGATGCCAATGCAGTGAGCTATGCCAGCCATGTCTATCAATTGAAGGACGATCCAGAATCGCGCATTTACCTGACCGATCAAATCACGATTCAGTTTGCAGCGTCTGTGACGGCACAGGCGATCGCGCAAATAACGGCATCAATGGGGCTACAGCAGGTAAAGCCGATCGCGGGCGTGCCTAATACATTTGTGTTTACCACGACTGCCAGCGCTCAGGAAAATCCGCTCAAAATTGCCAATCGCCTGATGCAGCGAGCGGAGGTACTCACTGCCGAACCAAACATCATCGTGCGAACCCAATCGCACTACCGTCCGCGTGACCCGATTTATCCTAAGCAGTGGCATCTCAACCACGACGGCGGCGCTGATCTGGCACCCAATTCTCACGTTGCGGCTGAGAAAGCCTGGGATATTACACGAGGCATTCGATCGGTGACGATCGCCATCATGGATGATTCCGTAGACCTCACTCATCCCGATTTTCAGGGCATTGGCAAAATTGTTGCGCCTCGTGATTTCAAGGAGAATGATTTCTTGCCCCTACCAGGTGATCCTGACGATAACCACGGTACTTCGTGCGCGGGAGTTGCCACTGCTGAAGAGAATGGGGTCGGAGCCGTTGGGGTCGCTCCTGGCTGTGCGCTGATGCCCATTCGCACGACGGGCTTTTTGGACGACCAGACGATCGAAGACCTCTTCGGTTGGGCAGCCACCAAAGGCGCGTCTGTCATTTCCTGTAGCTGGGGGCCTGCATCCGTCTATTTTCCGCTCTCGCTGCGACAGCGTGCCGCTCTGACCCAAGCGGCAACCAACGGACGCAACGGCAAAGGCTGTGTAATTGTGTTTGCCGCAGGCAATGCAAACCGCCCGACCAATGGCAGTGTGGATGAAAGTGGCTGGCCCAACAACGTGCTGAGCGGACCGACCTCCTGGCTGGGCGGTTTTACCGTGCATCCTGATGTCATCACAGTGGCGGCTTCCACCAGCCTGAACAAGAAAGCGGCCTACAGCAACTGGGGCGCAGAAGTCTCGGTTTGTGCGCCTAGCAACAACGCGCCACCCGGTGTCGGACTGCAAGATGGCTATGTTTTCACCCCACCGCAAGTGAGAGGTGCCTTACCAGGCTTGGGGATTGTGACCACCGATCGCGTTGGACCCTCTGGTTATGCTCCCGATAATATTGCGATCGATTTTGGCGGCACGTCGAGCGCCTGTCCCTTGGTTGCAGGCGTAGCAGCGCTGGTGCTATCGGCGAATCCTGACCTGACGGCATCAGAAGTCAAGCAACTCTTACAGCAAACAGCCGATAAGATTGTGGACTCCAGCCCCGATCCGCAGTTTGGCTTCCGCAAAGGCACCTATGAAGCAGGCGGACGCAGCGATTGGTTTGGCTACGGCAAGGTGAATGCCGCCAAAGCAGTCCAGGCAGCCGTGCAGCGTCAGGTAATGGCAGCGATCGCCCCGTCTCGTCAAATCCAGCAGCAAAATACGACTAGCCTTGCTATCCCTGACAACAACCCCCAGGGCGCAACCAGTACCATTCAAATCACGGAGTCTGGCACTGTGCGATCGCTTCAGGTGAGCGTGGCGATCGAGCATAGCTTTCTCGGTGATCTACAAATTAGCCTGACATCGCCCAGCAATCAAACCGTGTTACTGCAAAGCCGCACCCTCGGACGCAGTACCCGGCTCCAGAACACTTATACCCTGCAAACCACAGCCTTACTCAGACGCTTTCTCAATCAACCCGCTCAAGGACGCTGGCAACTGCGCGTTGTCGATGCTGCCGAAGGCGACACAGGCACGCTGAGTAGTTGGACGCTGACGTTGGGGGTTTGAGTAGGGACGTTACATGTAACGTCCCTACAGACGAAAACTCACTCCACCAAATGATGATCCATCGCAAATCGCACGAGTTCAGCACGATTGTTGGTGTCAGTTTTGCGAAACAGGCTGCTGACGTACTTTTCGACGGTGCGTGGACTGAGGTGCAGATGTTCACCAATTTGCATGTTTGAGTGTCCATCCGAGAGCACTTTCAGTACTTCGCGTTCGCGTTGAGTGAGGTTCAGTGCCGTGACAACAACCGCTAACGCTGCGTTCTGCGCCGCTGTATGCTTGTCGTTGGGCGTTAGGGACGATTGTGCCTCCTCATGCTCAGCGTTGCGGAATCGCCCTGCATCACCCCTAGCAAAGCGCCACTCCAGCTCAAGCAATTGCAGTCGTTCCAGTAGATTCCGTACCACTGCTCCCAGTTCTTGCAGCTCAAACGGCTTGGAGAGATACACATCGCAGCCTGCCTGATAGCCTCGAATGCGTTCTTGCGTATTGTTGCGTGCTGTCAAAAAGACCACAGGCAATAAGCGTGAGGTTGGACGCCGCCGAATGCGACTCACCAGCTCATAACCGTCCATCTGCGGCATAGTGATGTCTGTAATGACTAGATGCGGCTGGTATTCTTCAACCAGTTTGAGTGCTTCTTGACCGTCTTCAGCCGAAACAACTAGATAGCCGATCGCGTTCAGGTAATCCCCGATCGACAGCCGCGTTCCCAAGTCATCATCAGCAACAAGGATTGTGAGAGGCATACAGAAGCCGCTGCTAGTATTGTCTAAGCCTTGAAGTACGGCAGTTATTTAAAAAGTCTCGGCACCAAACTTAAAATATAGCGGTTTTCCAAATTTCTGTGGAGTAGTCGTGAGCGATCACCAGTGGCGCATTTGAACGTGCTGGAAGGCGATCGCTCATCGTTCAGCAAACACTTCAGGCAAGGCTGATGGTTAAGCTAGAGGGGTCACCAGGATTACCGTCTAGCAAAACACCACGCTGATTAGCGGACAGGTGACGGGCGATCTTGTAGATCGTCTCCACCTGATCAGCAGCACCGATGGTTGCCGCCAAGGAGGTTAGTGAAAGCGGTGCACCTTCCCGCTCTAAAGCCTCTACGACTTCCATTTGCAGTTCTAAAATGGCTGCTGCTGCCTTCTTGCCTGCTTCTACCCCCGGTTGGTGATAGGCGTTGATGTTGACGAGAAAGCCATAAAGACCCACAGCTCGTTCGTAGAGTGCGATTAACGCTCCGATTAGCCTGGGAGTCACTTCAGGTATGGTGACCGTGATGGAATCGCGGTGGTTTTCGTAGAGCGCCTGCCGAGTGCCCTGAAGCAACCCCGAAAGGTAATCCCCAGCCGTTACGCCAGGTTCTACTTCAACAGAGGGCTTCTCACGATCTTTCAGCACTTCGATGAAGGTGAGAAAGAAGTTTGGTACACCTTCGCGCAACTGCTGGACATAGGCATGTTGATCGGTCGAACCTTTGTTGCCGTAGACCGCGATGCCTTGATAAACCGTGTTGCCGTCCAGGTCTTTTTCTTTGCCCAGCGACTCCATGACCAACTGCTGAAGGTAGCGGCTAAACAGCAACAGGCTATCTTTATAGGGCAGCACAACCATATCTTTTTCGCCCTTGCCGTTGCCTGCAAAATACCAGGCAAGCGCCAGTAATGCCGCTGGATTCGCCTTCAGCTGGGGACTGCGAGTGGCAGCATCCATTTCTTTTGCGCCTGCTAACATGCTGCGGATGTCAATGCCTTGCAGTGCCGCGTCGAGCAGCCCCACGGCGGACAGCTCTGAGGTGCGTCCTCCCACCCAGTCGAACATTGGAAAGGTATCTAGCCATCCCTCGGTTCGCGCCAGGTCATCCATTTTGCTACCGGGCATTGTGATCGCAACGGCTTGTCTGGCAAAATCTAAGCCTTTATCAGCAAACGCTTTCTTTGCCTCAATCATGCCGTTACGGGTTTCGGGCGTGCCACCAGATTTCGTGATGACGATGACGAGTGTGCTGCTCAGCCGATCGCCCAGACGAGCAAACACGCGATCGAACCCATCCGGGTCTGTGTTGTCAAAAAAGTGAATCGCTAGCGGTGGTACTTCGGGAGCAAGCGCCGCAGCAACAAATTCCGGTCCCAATGCCGAACCACCGATGCCGATCGAAAGCATATCGGTAAACTTAGTCGCCTGGGGTGGACGAATCTCGCCTGCGTGAATTTTGTGCGCGAACGCATCCAGTTGATCGAGCGCCTCGCTGATCTCTTGCTTAAGTGCTGGTGTAGGAGCCAGGTCAGGGTCGCGCAGCCAGTAGTGACCAACCATCCGGTTTTCGTCAGGGTTGGCGATCGCGCCTCCTTCCAATGCCACCATGTCCTTAAACGCTTGCTCAAGCTTGGGCTGCATTGCCGCCACAAATACGTCGTCAAACCGCATCCGGCTGATATCCAGATACAGTCCCAATCCTTCGTGATAGTAAAGCCAGTCCTGGTAACGTTGCCAGAGTGCAGCAGCATCCATAGCAGGGTTCACGCCTCTTAACGTTTATCACTGTTTAGTGTATCGGGGCGTGGGGCTAGGAAGGTTAGGTTTTGGAAAGAAATCACAAAGTAGGAGGTGAAAGGCTAAAGGATGAAGGCTAAAGGATGAAGGCTAAAGGATGAAGGCTAAAGGATGAAGGCTAAAGGATGAAGGCT
>JACMKO010000069.1 GCA_014380065.1 Leptolyngbya sp. ES-bin-22
AAGCTGAGAGCGCAGAGGTTGGGGGTGGGGGAGGAGAGGGGAGAGGGGAGAGGGGAGAGGGGGCAGGAGGGCAAGGACGATCGACCACTAACTACCAACCACCAACCACTAACAACTCCTTCCACTCAAAACTCAAAACTCAAAACTCAAAACTCAGAACGCTCCTCTCCCTCCGACCTCTACCTTCTTCCTGAAACTGACCTCGACATCATCCTTGCGGAGCTGGAATCGCTGAAGCCCCATGTAGCGGTGATTGACAGTATTCAGGCGTTGTATTTTAGCGCCTTGTCGTCGGCTCCAGGGTCTGTAGCGCAGGTGCGGGAGTGTACGTCGGTGCTGATGCAGATGGCAAAGCGGCAGAATATTACGCTGTTTATTGTGGGGCACGTAACGAAGGAAGGGGCGATCGCCGGACCAAAAGTGCTGGAACACATGGTGGATACGGTGCTGTACTTTGAGGGCGATCGCTTTGCCAGCCATCGGTTACTGCGATCGGTGAAAAACCGCTTTGGAGCAACCCACGAAATCGGCGTGTTTGAAATGGTCGATCAGGGCTTGCAGGAAGTCCTCAATCCTTCAGAGCTATTTTTGGGCAACCGGGATGAGTTTTCGTCGGGTAGCGCGACGATCGTCGCCTGTGAGGGTACGCGCCCGATCGTGGTCGAATTGCAGGCATTGGTGAGTCCGACGAGCTACAGTTCGCCACGCCGATCAACCACTGGCATTGAATACAATCGGCTGCTGCAAATTCTGGCAGTGCTAGAAAAACGGGTTGGCATTCCCCTGTCTAAATTGGATGCTTACGTTGCGTCGTCCGGTGGCTTGAGCGTGGGGGAACCTGCCGCCGATTTGGGCGTGGCGATCGCCGTGGTGGCAAGTTTCCGCGATCGCGTCGTTGATCCACGCATGGTCTTGATTGGTGAAGTGGGTTTGGGTGGACAGGTGCGTCCGGTTTCGCAGATGGAGCTACGGCTGAAGGAGGCGGCAAAATTGGGTTTTAAGCAGGCGATCATACCTAAAGGTCAGGTGCTACCGGATCTCGGCATTGAGGTTTTTCCGGTGGCGAGGGTTGTGGATGCGATCGCGATCGCTCTGGCAGGCAAGCAGTCAACTCATGAATCTGCTGATGAACCGGAGTGATGGTCTGCCAGACCTGGCAGAAACATAACAACGTAAAATTGGTTGAGATAGAGCAGAAAACACTATGACTGACCAACCATCTGCACTCGAACAAACCGTCGCCCACCACAGCAACGTGATTGCTCAGATCAACGAAATTTTGCTGCTGATTGCCAGACGACAGCAAGAAACCGTTGAGATTCAGCAGGAAAACGCTCAACAAATTGCAGCTAATGCTCAAGCCATCGCTGAGTTAAGAGCTACTATCCAAGATCGATATGGTGGCAACGGGCAACCGTCTAGCTAACCAGCGCCAATTTAAGAGCCGGAATGATGATGACTAATCTTAAAGAAAATGTGGCGGCTACTTGGCAGATCAAGAAACTCCAAATGATTGGCACTCTAGCGCTTACGGTTTGTTTGAGTATCGCGATCGCAACCAACGCCAAAGCCGAACTCAAAAGCACTTTGACGATTGAAATTGATAGTCTGAAAACCCAAAAAGGCGAACTCTGCTACAAGCTCTTTTCCAGAAGTTATGGCTTTCCTGATAGTGATAAAAACTCTGCGATCCGTCGATGCGTCAAGATTACTGAAGACCCACTCAAGATCACACTCAAGGACATTTCATCCGGTAGCTATGCCATTGCCGTCTTTCAAGATGTGAACGGCGATCGCAAACTCAACCGCAATGCCACTGGCAGACCCATTGAAGGCTACGGCTTCTCCAACAATCCCGTTACTCGTGAAGATCTCACCCGCTACGGCGATTGCGTCTTCTTCCTGGCAGGTGCCAACGAGACCATCAAGATTAAGCTGAAATATTCACCCACAAAGTAGCCCATTCACCCGACACCGTATTTTTTGCCTTTCTTCCTCTGCCTCCACTCCTCACCTCTTTCCCCATGCACATGCTCCAACGCCACGAATGGGTGCTAACGGCAGAAGAGGCGATCGTCATCCAGCAAGACCTTCGTCGCGAAATTGTGACAACGGATGACTTCGGCACCATTCGCCATCTTGCTGGCGTAGACGTAGGTTTTGAGTCTGATGGAACCATTACCCGTGCCGCGATCGCCGTGCTCAATTTGGATGACTTGCAATTGCAGGATCGTGCGATCGCCCGTCGTCCCACAACGTTTCCCTATATTCCTGGCTTTCTTTCCTTTAGAGAAGTGCCTGCGGTGCTGGATGCGCTGGAAAAGATTAGAATCATTCCCGATCTGCTGCTGTGCGATGGACAGGGCATTGCCCATCCTCGCCGCTTTGGCATTGCCTGTCACATTGGACTGTTAGCGAATATTCCCGCGATCGGCGTTGCAAAGTCCTTGTTAGTCGGTAAGCACGCGGAGCTGTCGGACGATCGCGGCAGTTGGCAGCCCCTTATCCACAGAGGCGAAACCATTGGTGCAGCGTTACGAACCCGTCCCGGTACCAAACCGCTGTACATTTCACCGGGGCATCGGGTGAGTTTGGAGACGGCGATCGCCTACGTCATGCGCTGCACAACTAAATATCGGCTGCCCGAAACGACTCGCCACGCGCACAAATTGGCATCTGGTCCCGCGATCGATCAGCCAACCCTACCAGACGCACCCACGCAACAAATGTCTCTGGATTTTGGCTCCTAAATTTTGGGAAATCTGAGTTTAGAGGATAATAAATGCAAAAATCGCTGCATATGGTCGTTTCCTCTACCAGTTTTCCTGACATTCAAACCCATTGGGCGCGTCCTTTTATTGAAGGCTTGGCGCAGCGCAACATCATGCGCGGCTTTGAAGATGGGTCGTTCCGTCCCGAACGTGCCATGAGTCGGGCAGAGTTCGCTTCTGTCTTGCAAGCCGCGTTTAGCCCGTCTGCCACTCGCCCCTACGTGCCCTTTGTGGATGTGCCGACGACGCACTGGGCAGTCGGTGCCATTCGCCGATCGTATGAGGGTGGCTTTTTAACAGGCTATCCAGGGCAGCAGTTTCGTCCCAGCGAAAACATTCCTAGAGTGCAGGCGCTGGCATCACTGGTGGGTGGTTTGGGCTTGTTATCGAAGGGGTCTGTGTCGTTACCGCAGCTTTATCAGGACAGTGCGCAGATTCCAAGTTGGGCGATCGACGCGATCGCGACTGCAACCACCAGCGAACTCGTCGTCAACTATCCTGATTTACGACGCTTGCGACCAACTCAACCCACCACCCGCGCTGAAGTTGCCGCCTTCGTCTATCAATGTCTGGTGGCGTTAGAAAAAGCGCCTGCGATCGCCTCCAGCGCGATCGTCCGTTGGGTGCAGACCGTTACCGTATCGCACACGCGAGAATTCCGTGCTGCCTGGGTTGCGTGTGTCTGGAATGGTGATTTTCCCTCCAAGCCAGGACTCTCCACTCAGCAGCAGCAGGCAGAACTGATCTCAATCCTCGATCGCATGCAGGCGTTAAACTTGAATGCGTTGATTTTACAGGTGCGACCGGAAGGGGATGCATTGTATCGCTCTTCGTTTGAACCCTGGAGCGCGTGGCTGACAGGCACACAGGGGAAAGCGCCTGATCCATTTTATGACCCGCTGGAGTTTGCGATCGCTCAGGCACATCAGCGCAATATCGAACTCCACGCCTGGTTTAATCCGTACCGCGCCCGCACCTCAGAGCGCACCGTGAATGTCAGTCCCCATCTCGCGGTGACAAATCCCGCTGTGGTCTACCGCTGGGACAAGCAACTTTGGATGGATCCAGGCGCAAAAGTGGTGCAAGATCGCACCGCAAACGTCATTCTGGATGTAGTGCGCCGTTACGATGTGGACGGCATTCATTTGGATGATTATTTCTATCCCTATCCGATCGTCGGGCAAACCTTCCCCGACGACCAAACCTATCAGGCATATAAAGCCGGTGGTGGGACTCTGACTCTAGCAGACTGGCGGCGAGACAACGTAAATCGCCTCATTCAACGCCTTGCTACAGGCATTCGCGCTGTCAAACCCCACGTCAAATTTGGCATCAGTCCGTTTGGCATTTATCGTCCCGGTCAGCCGCCGCAAGTGCAAGGGTTGGATGCCTACAGTCAGCTTTACGCCGACTCCCTCAAATGGCTCCAGGAAGGCTGGGTTGATTACCTTTCGCCTCAGCTTTACTGGCGAATTGCTGCCCCAGCGCAAAGCTATCCCGTCTTACTGCGCTGGTGGACGGAGAACAACCCCAAGCAGCGACACATTTATCCAGGTAACAATTTGGGCGCGTTAAGCGGCAACCAATGGGATCTGTCCGAAATTCTGAACCAGATTGATCTGACTCGGCAACTTACACCTCAACTGGCACTGGGCAACGTGTTTTTTAGCGCCAAAGCACTGGCTGCAAATCATCAAGGGATTGGCGATCGCTTCCGCACAACGACCTATGCCAACCTCGCCCTCCCACCAGCCATGCCCTGGCTCAGCACGTCAGCACCCCTTCCTACTGGAGTCCGTAGCAGCAACGGTAAACTGACCTGGAATGCTGCCACTCCAGAGATTCGAGGCTGGACGCTTTACCAACAAAATGGCAATACCTGGACGCTTCGTCAGATTCTCCCCGCTGCGACAACGACATCTCCCCTGCCATCAGGAACCTACGCGCTGTGTACTGTTGGGCGATCGACCGTAGAAAGTAAGGGCGTTGTGGTAAACGTGTGAGGAGGGCGATCGCTCTATCTGAGAAAAGGATATTATTTGGGAAACTTTGGTTTAATTGTCTGAAACCGGGCATTAGCCCGAAACATGCCAGATAACACCCCAAAATGGGCGATTAACCCGAAGCTTTCAGTCTCATAAGTTGTGATGCGTTTTTGTAGTACTGAATGAACGAATCTTCATGTTTTCTTTTCGAGTTGGAAATTCCCATGAGTTACGTTTGCTTCGGACTTCCGATGCAGATGAACTTCTTACGCTGATAGACACTAACCGAGAATATCTGCGTACTTGGCTTCCGTGGTTAGACCGCACAACTTCATCTGCCAATACACGAGATTTCATTCAATCTACTCTCCAACAATTGGCTGATAATCGGGGTTTTGTAGCTTCTATATGCTACGAACAATCGATAGTTGGTGTGGTTGGCTATAACCAAATTGATTGGCAGAATCGCATTGGTTCTATTGGCTATTGGCTTGCAGAGGCGTATCAGGGAAAGGGATTAATGACTACTTCTTGCAAAGCGCTGATTGATTACGGTTTTGGAGTGCTTAATCTCAACCGTTTAGTGATTGCTTGTGCCACTGAGAACAAGCCTAGTAGAGCAATTCCTAAGCGTCTGGGCTTTTTCCACGAGGGGGCTACCCGTGATGCAGAGTGGCTCTATGATCACTTTGTTGATCATGAAATCTATGCGAAACTTCACCGGGATTGGCATTGACAAAACGCATAACAACCCGACTGTACACCGACCGCATCAAATTGGTCGGTTGAGTCTGAGAGCTTTCTGGCGGCGGGTGAGGCGGAACG
>JACMKO010000009.1 GCA_014380065.1 Leptolyngbya sp. ES-bin-22
GTTTCTTTCGAGAACTGTCGGTTTTTATTTGCCAACTTTCTCCACCAACTTACTGTGTGACGAAGATCACACTAAACGCTGATCTCGATCGCATCCACTTAAGAGCGGAAACAACATACTTTAGGGGACTCAACTTTAGCCGAGTCATCAACAGGGAACACACGACTGACCGACAGGTTTCTTTCGAGAACTGTCGGTTTTTTGTGGCATTGCTAACGGCAAGTAACTATGACTCCCCGTAACAATAGCTTACAGGGTCTGAGGGTAAGGGCAAGGGGTACGTGACCCCTGATCGCGACCTCGCTAAACATCGGTCTAGCGCATAGCACTCATCGTCTCCTTCCAGGATAACTCTTTACAAAGAATATTCAAGGCTCTTTGCTCATCACCTTCAAATAGCCGACTCTCAATCAGCTCTGTCAACACCTGCTGCGTGAGCTGTGCCGCAAACGTGCCGCCGCAGCGTAGCAAATGGCTGTAGTAGCAGAATTGAGACTGCCCGTCTCGGTTGCGATGGAAGCGATGAACTTCAGCCTGTGTCATGGTCTCGACAGCCGTGTTAATGGGCACCACAACTCTGGGAATGCCGTGCACACCGTAGGATGAGCCGTTTTCTGCTTCGAGCGTACCAATTAAGACAGTCCATAACAGCGTTCGGGTTTCACTGATGAGATCAGGCGCAAACACCGGATCGGGTTCGCTTGATAACCGGGGTCCCATATTGAGAAACATCGGGTTAAACAATTGGGTGTTGTAAACAAGCCCGACTGCCCAATGGCGATCGCCGCCATCCAACCGCACAAAACAGCCAAAGCCGTAGTCATCTGGCTTGGGGGAATTAACCCGACTGCGTTCATCGTCAAGCTCCACAATGTAGTCGCAGTGCGAGTTGGATTTTACAACTTTGCCCAGGCGCATAGCGAATCATCCTTTGTCGGCAAACATACGATGTTCTAAGCATACGCAGAAATGGCGAAAAGGGAACATTTGTACCGCTTTCTTCACTGAATCATCGCGCGATCGTGCTAAGGCAAACCTTGGCGTAGACTAAAAGTAGACTGTTCTGTCATCAAGCCACAGCTATGGTTCTACAAATCCCGTCCTCATCCGAAATCGTCTACCCAGACAGCGATGGCAAGCCAATGTCAGACAACACCAAACAATTCCGCTGGATTGTTGTGATCAAAGAGAATCTGGAATGGTTGTTTGCCGATGCTCCGAACGTGTTTGTCGCGGGAGATTTTCTGTGGTACCCGGTGGAAGGAGACCACAAGATCCGTCAGGCACCCGATGCGATGGTTGTTTTTGGCAGACCCAAAGGCGATCGTGGCTCGTATCAACAATGGAAAGAAGATCACATTGCGCCTCAGGTGGTATTTGAAGTGCTATCCCCCGGCAATACCAGAGCCGAAATGAATCGGAAGCTCCTGTTCTATGACCGCTATGGGGTGGAAGAGTATTACCTGTACGATCCGGACACCAACGCATTGAGTGGTTGGCAGAGAGTAGAGGGCTTTTTGGATTTGATTGAAGTCATGGCAGATTGGGTTAGCCCCAGATTAAACATCCGCTTTGATCTCTCTGGAGATGAGTTGCAAATTATCCGCCCGGATGGCAACCCCTTTCTGACTTATGTAGAAAGTGCTCAACAAGTAGCACAGGAGCGCCAACGAGCAGAACAAGAGCGCCAACGAGCAGAACAGGCAGAGCAAGCAAGATTACAAGCTGCGTCTAAATTGCTGGGCATGGGGCTAACGCTGGAACAGATTGCAGATGCCTTGGGACTGTCGATCGAAACCGTTCAGCAACTTGCTCAGGAACAATAGAACTCAGGAGCCATAGACGTACAGCTTAATGACGATCGTCCGCTGATCTGCAATGCTTTTTAACCCCTATTCAGGTTTTGCTTCTAGCGATCGTGCCGTTTCTTCCCAGGAACCTGTGTGTTGAAGAAACGGTGAGTAATCGGGAGCAGACCAGCGTAATGGTAAACTCCCCTCAACGCGCCAGCCATGCGAGAGGTGGAAACAAATCACCCGTTCAGCACCTGTGAAAGCGCGGCTTTCATCACTCTCCCAAAGGACTTCGGCAGTGCCTGTCAGGTACAGTAAATCACCGCGATCGAAGTCAATAAACAGCAGTCCAGCATGGGGATTGACTGCCAAGTTACCGATTGTATTGAAGTGAAAGTTACCCACAAAGTCGGGAAAGGTCAGGGTGCGATCGTCATCGATCCCCACAAACCCTGGCTTGCCGCCGCGATGAGAAACATCAACGCCCTTTGCGGCACCTGCTTCCCCTTGAAAGGTTGTGGCAATGAAGAAGGTGTCGGCTGTCTTAATCATGGCGCGTTCAGGCGTTCCAAACCTCTCGATTAGATGCAACGGTTTGGGCGCGGTAAAATTCTTCACTCCATCGGTTAGTGCAAATGAACGTGCCTGAATATATTGCGGACAGTTGCCAAAACTTTGTCCAACTTTGACAGTGAATTGGTTCGGGGCAATGGCTACAACAGCGCCGTTGAGGCGATTACGGCGGCGCGTATGCAGTTCAATACCCAGTAAGCCAATCTCAATGCCAACCGCTAATGTTTTGGCGAAGGGATCACCAAAGAGCGGCGGGCTTTTCACCTGCAACGTACGTTCATCAGACGTGGAGAGGAATCCCGGTGCGCCGACCAGAATGGATGCCCAGGGAGAACCCTGCGCATCAACAGTTCCAGCGATCAAAAACGGAAGTTGTGCAAAGAACTGTCGGTGCTGATCGAGCAAATAAGCGCGGATGACGCGTCTTCCTACCGCTTCCATTTTGGTGCGGACACCCAACCGTTCCTGAATCGCCATCTCACCTGCGTGAAAGGGTGATTCTTCCCGTGACCAAGCTGAATTTACCATCGGGTTTCCTCTCCGTTTTTAGGGGTCTTCGTCATGGGCACAAAGCCAGCTAACTGCTCAATTCGGCGCAGCCAAGCTTGAATATGAGGATAGGGCTGAAGCGAGACATCGCCTTCCGGTGCATGTGCAGTGTAGGAATAGCCAGCGACATCGGCGATCGTCGGGTTTCCACCAACCAGGAACTGCCGTCCTTCAAGATGCGCGTCCAAAAGCTTGAAGAGATTGTGTGCGATCGTCTTTGCTCGCTCATGGTCAAGCTTGGCACCAAAGACATTCACCAAACGGGCTGCCGCTGGACCATAAGCAATTTGACCTGCTGCCACTGAAAGCCAGCGCTGAACAGCCGCCGCCCCTTCTGGGTCACGCGGCAACCAGCTTGGGTCGGCATATTTAGTGGCAAGGTAAACCAGGATGGCGTTGGAATCCGACACAATAACACCAGCATCATTGATCGCGGGTAGCTGACCAAACGGGTTGATACTGAGGAACTCAGGCTGCTTGTGGGCACTGGCTGCGAGGTCAACATCCACTCGCTCAAATGGTAGTTCCAGAAGAGAGAGAAAAAGCTCAGCACGGTGCGCATGACCGGAGAGCGGATGGCGATAAAGCCGGATGGGTTGGTGCGGTTGAGTGTGTGACATGGATGTTTCTCTTCTCGTGCAGTAGTGTACCGAATGTTCGGTTTCTATACTATACCGAACATTCGGTCAAAAAGATACGTCAAGCGCAACTTCATCCCCCAAGAGGGATAGACCCCACAAAATTGCGGCATCGATCGCAACGTGAGTGCACTAACTTTGAAGGCTACGAAGTTGTAGGCTACGAGCGACGGGCAAGCTGAGATCGACGTTCAGCCCTTGAACGTGCATCATGAGGTCAAGTGGCTCTTTAAGCTAGAACCTCTTTAAATCTGAGCGTTGGCTTAGCCTTAACTAGCTGTCCTGTGGTAAGACTGTCGTAAGATTCAAATGTGGCTCGACGGCATCCGCAAGCGCGTTCAGCATCAACTCGCGCTGCTCTCGATAGTTTGGTACACCCGTTGGCAGGGCTTTTAAACCGCGTTGCTGCCGTAGACGGTTGAGCCAAGCACGTCGCCACGGTCCGTTGTCGAAGATGCCGTGAAGGTATGCCCCCCAAACTGATTGCGTGTCATCCACAACGCCCAAGTTGGGGTCATCGAACAATTGTTGAATCTTTTCGCCTTCAATCAGGCGTGTTCTGCCTTGGTGAATTTCGTACCCTGCGACAGGCAGCCCTTCTTGCGGGAAATTGGACGTGACAAGGCGCTGTCGGGCAACCTTCTGCCCCGCAATGACAGTTTTGAGCGGCAGTAGTCCCAGCCCTTTGTAACGACCTTCATGCCCTTCAATGCCTTCTGGGTCTGCCAAAATTTTGCCCAGCATCTGGTAGCCGCCGCAGATGCCCATGACTGTACCGCCAGCGGCAACGTAGTTCTGGATTTCTTCTGCCATGCCGGTTTTGTGCAGCACGATGAGATCGGCGATCGTCGTTTTGGAGCCAGGAATAATCACTGCATCCGGGTGTCCCAAGGATTGCTTGGGGCTGACGTACTTAACTGAGACGGTGGCTTCCGATTCCAAGGGGTCGAAGTCGGTAAAGTTGGAAATGCGAGGCAACCGGATGACAGAAATGTTGAGGTCACCTGTGGGATTGCTAGAGCGCCCGTCAATCAGGCTCAGGGAATCTTCGGCTGGAAAGCTCTGATCAAGCCAGGGAATGACCCCAATGACAGGAATGCCTGTCCGCTCTTCTAGCCAATCAATACCAGATTGCAGCAGCGATCGCTGCCCTCGAAACTTGTTAATGACCACGCCCTTAATGAGGGCGCGTTCATCTGGATCGAGCAGTTCCAGTGTGCCAACGACGTGAGCAAAGGCACCCCCGCGATCGATATCGACGACCAGTAGGGTGGGTGCATTCAAATGCTTAGCCACTCGCATATTGGTTAAATCGCGGTGCTTGAGGTTGATTTCTGCCGGACTGCCAGCCCCTTCGCACACCAGGATATCAAACTCTTCACTCAAGCGGCGGAGCGATTCTTCGATCGCCTGCCAGCCCACATCAAAATACTGCTCGTAATACTCTGCGGCACCCACGTTGCCGACCGCTTTGCCTTTAATAATCACCTGGGAGGTCATATCTCCCTGAGGCTTAAGCAAAATTGGGTTCATTTCGACCCAGGGTGCAATACCCGCCGCCCATGCCTGCACTGCCTGAGCATGACCAATTTCGCCGCCGCTCGCAGTGACATACGCATTGAGCGCCATGTTCTGTCCTTTGAAAGGTGCTACCCGCCAGCCGCGACGGTTGAGAATGCGACAGATGGCAGCCGTAATGAGCGATTTTCCTGCGTGGGAGGTGGTGCCCACAACCATAATAGCTTTCATGCAAAACCCTCACGAGAATTGAAGGCTAAAGGCTGGACATCCTTAGCTGATCCTTGATCCTTCATCGTTTATCCTTGCTTTCATCTTTCACTCTTACGTCTTAAAGGGGCAACCGAAACCAACGATTCCAGAAGTGCTGAAGGCGATCGCTAAGCGTCGGTATCACACGAGTTGCCGCTTCTTGCTCTTGCCATTTCTGTACCAGTTGGCGACCCAACGGTGTCACCCGAAAACTGTCAGTTAGTCCTTGCCCATCGACTTCTCGCCGCAACAGCCCAACCTGGATCAACCAGAGTAGCTCGGCTTCCGCGATTAATTCTGGGAGGGGCTTTTGGGTGTACTGGTGTTCAACCCCAGAGTGCCCTGAAATGGTGGTAAGGGAAACACTCTGCTGCACCATTGTAGTGAACAAGGGGAGTTTGAAGGGCGCGCAGCGCATCGCTTGCTCTGCCCGATATACAGTTTTATCAGGGTAACTAATAGTTTGACGAGTGCCGGAATGAGCAGTCATTGCAGTTAAGGAGCTAGATTTGGCGGTAAGCGGAGCCAAAAGCAAGCGAATGAGTTTGTAGTATTTAGCCTAGCCTCTATATTATGCGTTTTGTTGAGGTTATGCATGGGTGTAGCGCTTAGCACAGCAGATTGGAGCAGTAAACGTGCGATCGCAAAGAGTTTTGTCACCTTTGATACATCTTTTCTCAACTTGGCTTGATACAAGTAACAACAAAGACACCGTGTACATAAGTTTCGCTCTTCACTCTACTTGGTCAAATATCCGGGTGACTTAATTTTTTGCAGCATGATTAAGTGTTTGCTTGAGTTTAGTTGATGCGGTGAAAAGCGTTCAAGTCGTCAAACAATTTAATCGCTTCTAGGGTTCCAGCTTAAACAAACGTTTGGGCGATCGGTCCGAGAGAAGCAAGCCGCTCTAGATTGAACTCCTTGGTTACGTCAAGGCAGTCTATTGGCTACACGGCGGGACAAAAGCCCGGGAGGAACAGGCAACCACTGTAGAGTGGCGGCTTGAGCTTTCGGGCTTTTTGCTGCCGCTTCTACGCTGAATAACTTCGCAGTTTCTACCATTTGACCCTCACCCCCCTGATGGGCTATCGAGGAAAGCGTAACCAGTCAAGATGACCAATAAACCGTCATTATTAATTTCTTCGTGAGGATATGCAATGAAATTTCGATCGCTACTTGCCAGTGCAGGACTTTTTGTGACTAGCCTGGCACTGATTGTAAGCTGCGCCAACCCTGCCAGCCAGATGTCCACTCAATCCAGTAGCGCGCCATCGACAGCAGCAACAACAGCAGCGATACGGCTTGGTTTTAGCGCGTGGCCCGGTTGGTTTCCGTGGCAGGTGGCTCAAGATGAAAAAATCTTTGAAAATAACAAGCTCTCTGTAGACCTGAAATGGTTTGATGGCTATCTGGAATCCATCAACACACTGGCAGCGGGACAGATTGATGCCAACTCGCAAACCCTGAACGATACGATTAGCGCGGTCTCAGGTGGTGCTGATCAGGTAGTGGTGCTGGTAAACGACAACTCGACGGGGAACGACAAAATTATTGTGCGAGAGGGAATTAACTCGATCGCCGACCTCAAAGGCAAAAAGGTTGCCGCTGAAGAAGGCACTGTGGATCACTTCTTGCTGCTCTTAGGGCTAAAGAAAGCAGGGCTGTCACCCAAAGACATTAACTTCCAGCCGCTCGAAACGGGTAAAGCAGCAGCAGCCTTCGTTGCCGGACAAGTTGATGCTGTCGGGGTCTTTGCACCGTTTACCACTCAAGCGCTCAAGCGTCCTAAGAGTAAGGAACTGTTCAGCTCGAAAGAGTTTCCAGGAGCCATTCCTGACCATTTAGTCTTTACGCGCAAGTTTGTCAATGCCCATCCGGATCAGGTACAAGCAATGGTTGATGCCTGGTTTGCGACTCAGGATTACATCAAAGCCAATCCAGATAAGTCCATCGAAATCATGGCAAAGCGGGGAGGCGTTTCTGTGCCTGAATACAAAGATTATGCAACCGGCACCAAGATTTTCACTGTGGAGGAAAATTTGAAAGCCTTCCAGCCCGGTAAAGATATGTCATCGCTATCTTTTGCTGCCCAGGAAATGACAACGTTTCTGACTGAAGTGGGACTGGCGAAGAAGAAGCCAGATTTGACGAAGCTGTTTGACGATCGCTTTGTCAAAGCCTATGCCGCTAAAGCAAAAAAAGCTTGAGCAGTTGTTAGTGACTGGTTTTTAGTTTTTAGATCACCACTCTGCTGCTAACTAAACAACTAACAACTTTTTCCACTCTTCCTCACATACCATCCACTATGACTCAACCCGTTAGCACCATCGGCTCTAACCGTCGAAGACCGCCCAAGTCTTTGCGATCGACGGTGTTTTGGCGACTTGCTGAAGACATTCCACCCTCCATGACCTGGGGCTTGATGGCAGCGTCCATCCTGGTGCCGCTGGTGCTGTGGTGGATGGCGACGACGTTTAGCACGATCGACCCCAAGTTCCTGCCATCACCCGCCAATGTGATCGATGCCTTTCAGCGACTGTGGAGTACGGGCGATTTACAGAAAGATACTGTAGCAAGTCTCTGGCGGGTGGGCGTTGGCTTTTTCTTTGCTGCACTGTTTTCCATTCCCGTTGGGGTGTTGATGGGCAGCTTTGCCAGTATTCGCGCGTTGCTGGAGCCACTTTTTGGACTAGTGCGCTATATGCCCGCGCCCGCGTTCATCCCGCTGCTTATTCTGTACTTAGGCATTGGCGAAGAACCCAAGATTATGCTCATTTTTCTTGGTGTGTTCTTCTTCAATTCCCTGATGGTCATGGATACTGTCAAATTCGTGCCCAAAGAGTTAATCGAAGCCACGTACATGCTGGGTGCGAACCGCCTTCAGACGCTATTACAGGTAATTTCGCCCTACGTGTTGCCCGGTATTATTGATGCCTGCCGTATCAACCTGGCAGCAGCATGGCAGTTGGTCATTGTCTCTGAACTAATCGCCGCTACCGAAGGCTTGGGTCGCCGGATCAGCGTTGCAGGGCGCTTTCTCAGAACCGACGAAATTTTTGTAGGGCTGATTGTGATTGGAGTCATTGGCTTAGCCTTTGATCTGTTGTTTCAATGTGCGCTGCGCGTTTCCTGCCGCTGGGCGAGTCAGAAAAGGTGAGGTGAGAGGTGAGAGGAGTGAGGAGTGAGGTGAGAGGAGTGAGGGGGTAGAAGGTAAAAGGCAAAAGTGGGGAGTGGGGAATGGGGCGTGGGGCGTGGGGAGTAGGGAATAAAGGAAGCAGGGGCAATCCATCTAAAACCCAAAACTTTCATCCTTCTACAACACGGAAACAAGCTAGAGTTCTCGCTTCTCCAATTCATTTTCTTCTCAAAACTCAAAACTCAAAACTCACTCCCCCAGACACACGATCGCGATTAACCATCCTAAAGGTCAACCTCATGTACTTACAGATCAACAACCTGAGCAAGAATTTTGAGACGGGACAAGGCACGTTGGTTGTCCTCAAAGACATCAATATGCTGATTGAGCAGGGTGAGTTTATTTGTGCGGTCGGTGCGTCAGGGTCGGGTAAGTCTACGCTTTTGCGACAGATTGCGGGACTTGACAGCCCGACAACGGGAGAGGTCAAAATTGACAACCAGCTTGTGACGGGACCGGGCCCCGATCGTGGCATGGTGTTTCAGCATTACACGTTGTATCCGTGGATGAGTGTCCAGGAAAATGCTGAGTTTGGACTCAAACTGCAAGGGATGGGGAAAAAAGAGCGGCGCGAAAAAGCCAGCTACTACCTGAGTGTGGTGGGGTTATCAAAATTTGCCCAAGCGCTACCCAAAGAGCTATCGGGCGGGATGAAGCAACGAGTGGCGATCGCCCGTGCTCTTGCCTCTGAACCCAAAGTCTTGCTAATGGATGAACCATTTGGTGCGCTGGATATCCATACCAAAGAAGCGATGCATGAATTTATGCTTGATCTCTGGCGGCGGACACAGATTACAGTTTTTATGATTACCCACGATGTTGAAGAGGCCGTCTTCCTGTCAAATCGAATCTACGCCTTGGGAGCGCGTCCGGGGACAGTCAGAAAAGAAATTGTGGTGAAGCTACCTGAACGTGGTCACGCAGTCAAGCGCCATGCGATTTTTCATGACTATCGGGATGAACTGATGGAACTAATGCGGAAGCATGGACAAGAAGCTGTAGCCATTGCCGCTTAACCGGATTATCATAAGTAAACTTACTTAAAACATCAGACGGGGTTTAATCGCCTCTTGAAATAGCAGTCTGGGTTAATTTCCAAACCGTGCTTTTAGTGATGGGCTACTGGCATCTCTTTAGATCTTTACATAAGCAAAAATGGCTCTCTTTGCTTCACAACGTTCAATCTGAATCGCATGGCTAATTCAATTATTGCCAGAGATGAAGCCTTTGGTATTGTGCCAATTTTACAAACCGGCGAGGTGTGCCAGTTCCTTCTCATTCAGCATCACGCTGGTCACTGGGGCTTTCCGAAAGGACATGCAGACCCCGGTGAGTCAGCCTTGCAAGCAGCGTGCCGCGAGTTTTTAGAAGAGACAGGCATTTCAGACTATATCCTCATTGAAGGCGTGTCGTTCTCAGAGCAATATCCCTTCACGCGCAGTGGTAAGAAGTTCGAGAAAACGGTCGTCTACTTTCCCGCCTGGGTGCAGTCAGCGACTGTGCATTGTCAGGAGAAAGAAATTCAGGCATATGTCTGGGCTGAATACGAGCAGGCGATCGCCCAACTGAGCTTTGATGGCGCGAAGCAGGTCTTACGCGATGTGCAGAAATACTTGCAGAGTAGGGAGTAGGGAGTGGGGAGTAGGGTCAAACCAGAAGTCAGGCGTTAAAGTCAATGACTCTACAAGCGAAGTAGGAGACAGTGACTTTAGAAGGATTCAGAAGATTAGAGGTAAAAGCTGATAGCTGACCGCTAATTGCACTCTCCACTCACCCAACCCTCCTACAGTTCAAACTCTCCACGATCGAGCAAAATCTCGCCGTAGTCGGGAACCCAGGCAAGCCACTGCTGTTTATCACACTGACAGAGTAACAGCGCTTCGTCTGAGCTATACGCGCTGGGTGCATATAAAAGTTTGACCCACGTTGAGGGCGCGATCGCCGCTTGAGCTGCACTCCTCACCAGCGTAGAGTTCGGTGAAGACTGCTGAAATGACCATTCCAGCGATCGCCGCTGGAGGCAGAGTTGAAATTCGTTTTCCAGTCTCATCGCTTGTTTGCCTGCTGCTGCGCCAAGATGAAAATCTAAGCTGTCGTAGTGCGATCGTTCTCTTTGCATGAACGACAGCGTCAACCGAAAACGGGACACTTATACGTCAGGATCAAGGCGCAAAACTTAGTTTCCGTATTCTATGATACAGAATTTTTGATTGTTATGCTGCGTTTTGTTTTAGAACGTTACGTGCCGTCCCACACCCACCAAAGCGCCGCGATCGGTACTACAATCCATAATGATCTCGTACCAAGCAAGGAAGTGAACCGATGCCCTTATCTGTGGGTGATACCGCTCCAAACTTCACTGTCAAAGATACGATCGGCAAAACTGTCACTCTGTCTGAATATGCAGGCAAGCCAGTAGTGCTGTACTTTTATCCCAAAGACGATACGCCCGGTTGCACCAAAGAAGCTTGCAGCTTCCGGGACAATTACGAGCAATATCTCAGTAAGGGGATTACAGTCTTTGGTGTGAGCCTGGATGATGAACTCTCTCACCAACAGTTCACCGAAAAATTCAACCTGCCGTTTCCGCTGCTGGCTGATGTGGATGGCGCGATCGCCAAAGCCTATGACGTGATCATGGAACGCAATGGTACGCTCTACGCTCAGCGCGTCACCTATGTCATTGGTGCTGATGGCAAGATCGCCCAAGTCTACACGTCGATTCAGACGGAAACCCACGCCAGCGATATTTTGGCGGAGATTGCTGCCTGATGCACGCTCTTTCAATTCCCACCTGGGTGATTCACATCTCTAGCGTTGTCGAGTGGATAGCTGCCATTTGGCTGATTTGGACGTATGGCGACGTGAGCCGGAATCATGCCTGGTGGGGATTGTCGATCGCCATGCTGCCTGCCCTGGTCAGCGCGATGTGTGCCTGTACCTGGCACTTTTTTGACAACGCGGCTTCCTTAGAGTGGCTCGTGACACTGCAAGCCTCAATGACAGTCGTGGGAAACTGTACGCAAATGGTAGCAGCATGGTGGATCTGGCGATCGACCGCTTCGCATCCGCAAGTGACCAAAGCGCTGTCCCTAAACGCGATCGTGCCGCTGCCGCTGCTGTTGCTACCATCCCTTTTTCCCATTGCCAAAGAAACGCTGTTTGCAATCTCCCTTTTTCCGTATCTTGGCTTTCTCTGGTTTCTGACTCGCTCTGGACAAACACCCCGCTTAGCGTTGATTGGGTTCTACGTGCTGCTGGTGTTTGTGGCAGTCACCATTCCAGCCGGAATTTATGCGAAAACGGCTTACAGTGCTAATTTGGCAGATGTTGATTGGCTACACGGTGGCGCGGAGTCCTTTCTCACGTTTTCTAACATTTTGGTGGTGCTAGGGTTCCGGCAAGGAATTATTGAGTGCCGATCGCTTCTAGAGACGCAAGCCTGAGACCGCCAAGCGGCTGAACACTAAGCTTGATCGCACAAGGTTTCTACCGTTGACAGTTGACCCCACGAAGTACGGCTTAGCCATTCATACAGCCAGTCCCGATCTGGGGTTGGCGATCGACAATTTGGCTGGGGACGATCGCGCTCAAGTCTGGAATCTAGGGCGCGACTTGTCCACCCATCTTCACGTTCATCTCGCCACCTTTCTACAACCCCAAACGTGGACGGATCTGGCGTTTCTCGCTGTGGCGATCGGACCCGGTGGGTTTACGGGCACCCGCCTTGGCGTAGTCACTGCACGAACGCTGGCGCAACAGTTGGCACTTCCCCTCTTTGCCGTCTCTACATTAGAAGCGCTGGCACACGCGGCGGTAGGAGACATGACCTCAGAAGACGCACAGCCCCAGATTGCCGTGCAGATGCATGCTCAGCGGGGAGAAGTCTTTGGGGCAATCTACCAACCAGCGTCTGATGGACTACAGGCAATACTTCCGGACGCTGTGATGAGTTTGGCAGTCTGGCAGCAGACTCTTGCAGATTGGGACAGCCCGCACCATCTCATTCACGCAGAAGGTGGGCTTGGAGAATCTGTCTCTAGCGTTTTGGCGATCGCCCACCAGCAATGGCAGCAAGGACAGCGACCCCATTGGTCAGCCGCACTCCCCTTCTACGGACAGCACCCCGTCACCCTTTGAGCGCGGCAGGAGTTCTCAATGTTAGTGTAAAAGGAAGACATTACCCTCAGCAGTTTGCGGCATTTAAGTTATGGTCACTCAACTGCCCGCGTCCCAAACATCAGGGCTTCTCTATCCCAGCAGCGACGGACAACCAATAGCAGACAACACCAAGCAGTTTCGGTGGATCGTTGTCATTCAGCAAAATCTGGAGTGGCTGTTTGCTGACCAGGAGAGTGT
Organism: Leptolyngbya sp. ES-bin-22; assembly: GCA_014380065.1. Classification (GTDB taxonomy): domain Bacteria; phylum Cyanobacteriota; class Cyanobacteriia; order Leptolyngbyales; family Leptolyngbyaceae; genus Stenomitos. Next base: position 12,879 of record JACMKO010000009.1, read on the forward strand.
GTTTGTGGCTGGCGATCTCCTCTGGTATCCCGTTAAAGGCGATCCTAAAAGCCGCATGGCACCTGCTGTGATGGTTGCGTTTGGCAGATCTAAGGGCGATCGGGGTTCCTATCAGCAATGGTTAGAAGCCAACATACCGCCCCAGGTCGTGTTTGAAATTCTCTCACCAGGCAACCGCGTGACCAAAATGGTGGAGAAGTTACGCTTCTATGAGCGTTATGGCGTGGAGGAATATTACATCTACGACCCCGATGGCATTGAATTAACCGGACTATCCCGCTCTGGTGAAGCCTTGGTGGTCATTAGCGAGATGTCTGGTTGGGTCAGCCCTCGACTCGGCATTCGGTTTGACCTCTCTGGCGAAGAGCTTCAACTCTATCGACCGGATGGTCAGCCCTTTTTAAGCTACGTCGAGATTGCTCAACGTGCCGAGCAAGAAAGCCAACGTGCCGAGCAGGAACGCCAACGCGCCGAGCAAGCACGCCAACGTGCAGAGCAAGCCGAACGAAGGTTAGAGCAAGAAAGCCAACGTGCCGACCAAGCCGAGCAACGAGCCGAGCAACTGGCAGCGCAACTGAGAGCAATGGGCATCGATCCCGACGAATTAGCTTGATGGGGATCGTTGTTAAGCTGCGATCGCGTCAAGCAACTCAAACCAGGACTTCCTCATCATTTACCGCGAGACGCTGCGGGGATCGAGAGCGTCCCGTAGACCATCACCGAGTAGGTTAAATGCCAGTACGGTGAGGATAATCAGCAAAGCAGGGGGCCAAATGAGCCAGGGTTGCAGTACTAGAATTGAGGCATTTGTCGCCAACGAAAGCATATTGCCCCAGGATGGATCGGGCTGTTGAATGCCCAAACCAATCAGGCTGAGGATGGATTCTGCCACGATGAAATCTGGAATCGAAAGGGTTGCTGCAATCACGATATAGCTGGCAGTCTGGGGCAACACATGGCGGATGATGATATAGAGCGATCGTCCACCCATTGCTCGTGCCGCCTGGACAAATTCACGCTCTTTAATGGACAGGACTTGCCCACGAATCACCCGTGCCAAGCTAGCCCAACGAATAAAAGACGTAATCAGAATAATCAGCAAGAATCGTTGGGCGCTGCTGAGTCCGGGTGGCAGCACTGCCGCTAGCGCGACCAGCAGGTAAATGCTGGGAATCGTCATCAGTACTTCCACTAGGCGCATCAGCACAGTGTCGATCCAACCGCCAAAGTAGCCCGAAATGCCGCCCACAAGCAGACCTAGCGGAAAGGAGATGATGATCCCAACCAACCCAATGCTGAGACTGATGCGTGCTCCATACAGCAAGCGACTGATTTGATCGCGGGCTTGCTCATCAGTCCCTAACAGATTGAACTTGCCCATTCCGGCTGTGCCGAACAAATGCCAGTTACCGGGAATACCGCCAAATAATTCCACTTCATCGAATTTGGGATCGGTCAACGAAAACTTAGTTGGTAGCGGCAGTTTGATTTGTAATAACTGGTACTCATCACCAGCAACAAACAGACGTAGCGGTGACGGTTTACTGCGATCGACCACTAATTGGCGATCGCCCGTGTTCAAATCGACGGGTCCTTGCGTGGTGGGATAGACATGTGGGCCCGTGAATACGCCAGCCTGATCCTGCCAATACACATGAGTCGGCGGTAACAGCGCCCCATCCTGCTGCGAGGCATAAGGGTCATACGGCGCAACAAACTCGGCAGCGATCGCGGCGATGTAAAAAAACAGCAGTAGTACTGCGCCAAACCGCGCTAAAGGGTTTTTCTTAAGTCGTTGCCACCAATTCATAGTGCGGAAAGTCTAAGCGACGGGAACAAAAGCCACTCTAGTACGGTGGTTAAGCTTTGTAGCATCGTACTCCGAATTCGTTCAAACTTAGTATAGACGGGCAAACGGCTAGAACACAGGAAGTGAAAGGCAAAAGACACCTCTGACCTGCCCAACAGTCGCTACAACTAATAGCCGCTTCCAGTCGAAAACGTGCCAGAATCCTGACTTTTCTAAGGTTTTGCAATTCTTATCCTTCGCCAGAGTTTTCCCCATTGATTCCACAGGCTTTCCACAGGTTCTCCACAGATTCACCCGTCTTTTCCACAGGCAAACGAGCGTTTTCCACAGCCTTGAACGGTAGAATCGAGCTTCTGTGTGTTGGGCACGACTTTGGCGATCGACCCATCCAAGCTGAGAAAAGACTTTAAATTGTTAAGTAAAGTTACGGGGATCGCTCGTAAACGCCGATTCCTCCGTTAGCCTTTCCTGGCAGAATAAGGGCGTGCCGCGACTAGCCGCATTGACAAGGCAGCCTGCCTCTAGGCACAATGAGGCACTTACGAGGACAAACGCTTTGAGACCAAGCCCGATCAGGTGCCTTCCCCTGGCGAGTCGCGCTTGCCACTCTTTGCGTATCCGTCTTACCGAAGTAGTGCCTTTTTCATACTGATTGCTCTTCATCGGGGTGCTAAGTTGAACTGTTTCTTATCTGCATCAATGGCGACTTGCCCTAGCATCATCTGAGGTTCTCATGAGCACGACCGTTAGCATCCTGGCAGAAATTCCTGAAGAACTTCACACAGCACTCACTCGTTACCTGGAGATCCATCCCGATTGGGATCAAGATCGCGTCTTTGCGGCTGCATTGTCCCTCTTTTTGTTGCAAAATGGAGATTGCGATCGTCGTGCTGCACGGGTTTATCTAGACGCACTTTTCAACCACGCAGTCTAGGGATTGCAGCTTTAGATTGAGACTTTAGGCGATTTCGGGAGCGGCAGATTTTAAGATCCGAGACATTTTAAGAGGGCTTGTTCATGGCTTACTACTGGTTCAAGGCGTTTCACATTGTGGGCATTGTCTGTTGGTTCGCAGGCATGTTCTACCTGCCACGACTCTTTGTCTACCATGCCGAAGCGAGTGAACAGCCAGAGCCTGCGCGCAGCATCTTAAAAAGCCAGTATCAGATCATGGAGAAGCGCCTTTACAGCATCATCATGACTCCTGCCATGCTGCTGACTGTGGCAATGGCGATCGGTCTGGTTACAACAGAACCAGACGTACTTAAACAGCCCTGGATGCACGTCAAACTGGCGTGTGTTGCGATCTTGCTGGGCTATCACCATTACTGCAAGCGGTTGATGAAGCAATTGGCAGCCGATGAGTGCAGAATGAACGCACAACACTTCCGCTGGTTCAACGAGGTGCCGACGGTCTTTTTTGTCGTCGTGGTGCTGCTGGCAGTGTTCAAAAACAGTTTGCCAACTGACCTCACCGTTTGGGGCATTGTGGCAATGGTGCTGGGGTTTGCGATCGCCATCCAGCTCTATGCTAAAAAGCGCCGCCTAGCCAGAGAACGTGCAGAAACTGAGTCAGGTGAATTGCTCAACGCCAGTTCTTGAGGCATTGTCTAAAACCAAACGCCATGAGTTGGAGGCTGAAGCGTCTAACTCATGGCGTTGTTACCTTCATAAAACTTTTGTGAGTGATTGATCGAGTTGGTCAATGCGTCCAGTTGTGGGCAGACGCATTGACCAAAAAAGCAAAAAAAAGGGGAGCGATCGCTCCCCTTTTAGCATTGAACCCACATGGATAAAACAAACGTGACCAATGTTTCTAATACGCCAGACCCATACTGCGGGTTGTTTCAGCGCCCAAGTAAACTCGGATGCTGAGAAAATCAGTAGGACAAGCAGTTTCGCACCGCTTGCAGCCTACACAATCTTCTGTGCGTGGCGACGAGGCAATTTGACCCGCCTTGCAGCCATTCCAGGGAACCATCTCTAGAACGTCAGTAGGGCAGGCGCGGACGCATTGGGTGCAGCCAATGCAGGTGTCATAGATTTTGACCGTATGAGACATATGATGAAGGGCTCCAAATGAATGCTTGATACTTTGCAGCATCGATCAGCCAACCTGGCGGCAGATGAACCGCTGAAGGCTCCAGAGTCAACGCCTAGTTTACATCACCGCTGGAATGCTCTCTGAGAAAAGACGGCAAAGCTTCAAAGAATGTAATAGTTGGTGGCTAAAGAACGCGTTTGTCCAGTCCAGTAGCGGACAAAGAGCGCGAATTCAGCGCGCTCACGGTCCTGCAAAGACAGCGTCTTCAATGTCTTGTCGGCTCAGGGAGTATTTGAACGATCGCTGAATGCTGTAATCACTTTCGTTGGGCTGCTTATAGCGCACCGTAAGTTGATCAACGTCTAAACACAGTTCTGCTTTCCAATCGGGATGCTGAATGTGCCAGCAGTGCCGTTCTGAGCGGTCTTGTTCACACCCTTTGACGCTGAGCCATTGCTCAATCTCGGGAAGAGGATGATTGTAAAGGGGAGTTTCAGCAGCAGGAAGTGACATTGACGTGTTGGGAGGGAGGGAGAACATCGAGTATCGCTTTTGTTGAAAGGCACAGGATCAGGGGCGAGGACTGCGGCTGGCTAGTGGAACGGAGGCAGCAGAAATTTCTGTCTGGCTTAGTGCAGACTGACTGTGGACGCTGGCGGCAGTAGTAATTTCTTGCCGGGGCGAACTGGGATGCGTGGTTATTGGCTCTAAGACAGCTTCGCCTCTGGTAATACCGATCGCGATTGCCAGCACCAGGCACCCAACAAAGGTTAACCCTAAAATAAATAGGGCAAAGATTTCTCCAGGCGATAGCGGTCGATCGGTGGGGTCAAGATAAGCGGATGACGATTGCTCACGGGTTGACACCTTTAGCTGCTCATACCGCAGTGGCGGTTGGATAACAGGCACCGTTGAGTACCCAATTTTGCGATCATAAACCGTGCGGCGTTCGGGACTGCTGAGCGTGGCATACACGTCGTTGAGTTGCTGAAATTTGGCAGTGGCGATCGCTGCCGCAAGCGAAGTCGTATCGGGATGATACAGCTTGCTCAGATCGCGATAGGCTTGCCGAATCTCGCGTACTGATGCCGAAGGATGCAACCCCATCAAGCCGTAGTAGCTTGCAGCCACCACCTTTTGGCGTGATGCCCATGTCGCTTCATGATCCTGTGGAGTCGCCCGATCCTGAGTCACGCGAGAATCCTGCTCTCTATAGCTTTCGACTAACTTGACTTGCTTTCGCCTATTGTAACTGGGTTACGGATTTGGAGCCAGGGGAGAAGAAAGGAAGGGGTAGGACGTAGGGAGTCAGAAGGGGGGAAGCAGGAGTCAGAAGTCATACCAATTTGCATTGAAAAGACTACACATCTTGTAGGGGCAAGGCAATGCCTTGCCCTTACCCAGCGATTGGATCTGTAGCCGTCATGCTTTAGGTATCAGAAGGTAAAAGGCTAGAAGCTGGGAGCGGCATTACAGCCATTTCCATTTCCATTCACTACACCCGACACCGTTCGGCTGAGCGCTCACGTCGAAGCCCTGCGCCCAACATCCGTTCCCACAGAACTGTGGCTTACCCAACCAGCAACCGCTGTAACTCGATTTCATTCTTCATCCCTTCCATAGACCAGCCCTGCGATCGCGGCTAGCAACAGCCAACCGAGTAAATTGATGCGGACATCGAACAGGGTGATATCTAAGAAGCTGAAGAGGGCGCAACCTGTAAAAGCGACGAGATAGCTGAAATAAAGCAGGCGATCGCTCATCTCATTTGCTATGGCGCTACTTAAGCGACGCTGTGAGGCAAGCAGGAGGCTGCCTTGCACGACCACCCAACCGACTAACCCAAAAAACAGCAGAGCGGTTGGAATGCCCGTTTCTGCTGCCAGCATCAGCAGTAGATTGTGGGGATGCCCGATAAAATACTGCATGTGTGCTTGATACAGCGGGCTAAAGTTGCGTAACCCCCAACCTGTCAATGGCTGCTGTTGGGCAAGCGACCAGGCAAAGTGCCACTGCGTACTGCGTAGCTGCGCCACTGGACGATCGGTATAAAGCTGGTCGGTCAACCGTGCCCAGAAGAAGGCAGGCACGATCGCCCGTAGCCAATCTCGCTCAGGAGCAGGAGCAAACGCTGCACCTAGCGCACTACTAACGACAACGCCGACACCGACTAGGAGCCAGCGCCAGCCCAGGTAGAGTGCATAGGCAAGACAGGCAAAGACCGCGATTGCCCAGGCATTGCGCGAGTTGGTCAGGATCAGGGCGATCGCGTTGCCGAGAACGGCGATCGTCAAGAAAATTTTAGGGAGTAGGGAGTAGGGAGTAGGGAGTAGGGAGCGACTGTCCTCTAGATCGCTATAGCCTGTAAATTCTGGCTCCTGACTTCTGGCTTCTGCCTTTTGCCTTTTGCCTTTTGCCTTTTGCCTTTTGCCTTGCGCTCGATCGCTAAAAACCACCTCAACCCATAGTCCCAAGCTCAATGTCAGCGTGACTGCCAGATAGCTTGCCAGCACGTTGGCGTAAAAGAAAATTGATGCCATGCGACCGGGAGGGTTGCCTGTAGGGTCGATCGTCCAGTTGAAGACCCACAGAAAGTTGATTTGCCCTGACAGACCGAAAAACTGCTGACCGAGACCGAGCGCCACCACAGGCACAGAACCAATCACCAGCAGCCATGCCAGTCGTCGCAGTTGGGCAGGAGTCCGAATGAGTTCACTCAGCCCTGCAAAGGCGAAAAAGAACGGCAGAAAGTTAAAAAGACCCAAAAGCGCATCGGTACGCTTGTAAGCGAGCGCTGTACTGAGTAGCACCAGTAAACTCAGCACAGCAAAGCCCCAGTGAAGAGGACGGCGTACAATAGCCTGAAAGCGCTGGTTCCAAGTACCGATCGCCGCCAACAAGATGCCCAGGCTCCCCAGCAGCGAACTAAACGGCAGCAACAGCACTGCCAGTTGGAGCACAGTCCAGAGCGTCTGAAGCCGACGATCGAGATGGCGTTGAGCTGGAAACCAGGCTTGCAACCAAGGTCTAGATGTCATCGATAGCCTGCCGGGAAGCAATGACAGCGTTGTTGAGCATTGGTGGAGCGATGGTTAAGCGAGTTCAAAGCATTCAGCACGTGTAAGGCGAATCTGGGCGAGGGCATAAATGGTAGGGATGATGCGACCATAGTTTGTGGCGATCGTCCGCCACCCCAAATCTGCCAGGAACCATGCCCACATGGCTGGACCCACCACCGCAAAAATGCTGCGAACGGCGGTTAACCGTGCTGCGCTCAATGCCATCCCACGGCGAGCCGTTTGCACGGCTAGATAGTGTTGAAACTGAGTCGTTGCGATCGCGCCACCTGCTGCGGCTGCCTGCTGCGCCACCTGATAGGTCGCAAAATGAAGCGCAAATTGACGGGCAATCTGCTGCAACAAAAGCGGACGTAACACTGAGCTAAGCGCGATTGCGCCACTGCCCTTTACCAATAGACTCAACGGATCTTGCTGAAGTGCCAGGGGCAGTTGGGGTAACAGTTGGGAGTTCGTGAGCGATCGCTGCAACCGGATCGTCAACGCGCCTCGCTCAGCCACAGGCAATTGCTTCCAGGCACGTGACAGCAGCGACAGAAAAACCTCTGCCTCCAGATCAACCGTAGACATCGATTCCTGGTAGGGCAATTTGAGATGCCGACAGACCTGAATCAAGATTTGGCGATAGGTAAGTCGCTGCGTTTTCCGGCTCAGCACCGTCACTCCATCAGCAGCCAAAAACCGAAACCGTTCTTCTAACGAATTCAACCAGTCTGCGCGATCCTGACTTTGCACAGCGATCGGGTCAGCAGCATTCACATAATCCAGCGGATTAAACTTGGGGCGAAACAGAATCTCCGTCAAATCCTGCAACTCATCATCTGTTGCCAACTCCAACGCGGCTCTTAACTCATCCACCCCTCGTTCCTCCCCATCCATGAATTGATTCTGCTGCAATTATTCTATCGAATGAAGAGAGGGGTGAGGAGAGAAGAGAGCGGGGTAAGAAGTTTTGAGTTTTGATTTAATCTAGCGCTAGCTTCCGGTCGTCGGCTTTCTTCTAAAAACTAAAAACCAACAATTCCTTTTGCCTTTCCCCTTCCTTATAATCATGCAAGCGTCCGAAACACACTCTACGCAATGACAAACTCCTCTCCTAACTTTGATATCGCTGTGATCGGTGCTGGTATGGCAGGGCTAACCTGTGCAAGGCAACTTCAACAGGCGGGCGATCGCGTAGTCATTCTGGAAAAGTCACGGGGCGTAGGAGGGCGGATTGCCACTCGGCGCTTACATGAGACATTGGCAGATCATGGCACCTGCTATCTCACGCCCAAAGGACAGGCATTTCGAGCGTTGCTGGAGCGGTTGATCGAGGCGGGAGTCGTGCAGTCATGGACAGAGACAGTGCATGAATTGAGTCCTGATGGCACACTCAGCGAGTCACCCGCAACAGAACGCTACCCGCGCTACGTGGCACCTGCTGGGATGACGGCGATCGCCAAGTCCCTCGCTACCGATCTAGACATGCGCTTCAGCCATCTGGTGCAGTCATTGACGTTAGTTGACAATGCCTATTGGAGGCTGGCGATTCAGCGAACGAACCCAGATCAGACAAAAGCAACGGAAACGATGACAGCTAGAGCGATCGTCGTGGCGATCCCGGCTCCCCAAGCGGCGGTACTGTTACAAACCTTGCCCTCGGACGTGCTGTCTGAAACCTTCCTCAAGCAGGTGCAAGGCGTAGCGTTTATCCCCTGTTTAAGCGTGATGGCGGGGTATACGCCCGATCGCCAGCAGGATTGGGTCTCGCAGTATGCTGACGTGCGATCGCTGACCTTTGTGAGGGACGGCAACCTTTCCTGGCTTGGACTAGACAGCAGCAAGCGGTCTAATCCAAGCCAGCCTGTTTTTGTGGTGCAAAGTACACCTGCGTTTGCTGAACAGTATTTGGACGCGATCGACCTCCAGTCAGCAGGCTACCAACTCCTCAAGCGATCGGCTGAAAAGCTCACACCCTGGCTGGCGAAACCAGATTGGCTCCAGGTACATCGCTGGCGTTACGCCTTTGCTAAAACGCCTTTACCTACTCCTTACCTGGCAGCGGCTACACCAGCGCCGCTGCTTTGTGCTGGCGATTGGTGCGGTGGCAGCAAAGTGGAACACGCTTTTTTATCAGGGCTAGCCGTTGCAGAGCACCTGAGCCACTGACTTTAAAACCAATGGAACCGCCTAAAGACAAAAGCATCTGAAGCCGAACTGGTTTCAGATGCTCTTTTGATTGCTCCGGCGGTAGCTCTGCTGCTAACCCCTACTGCCAGCGTAATTTGCCATGCAAACACATCAGCCGATAGACAGCAAGTCTTTCTGCCTGGATCACCTTAAGCTTGGCTCAACCCCTGACCCGCAAAGAGCTTTTTATGCGTCAGCAGCGCCTTCACCAGTCCGAGCTGCTCCCTCTTGATCGCCACCCTCAGCGTCATCACGACCGCCGCCATCCGTGCGTCGTCTGCCAAAGCGACCTGTGTTCGTTTTCTTGCGGAACTTCCGAGCGTAAGCCTGATTGCGGAGAGCTTTTTCTTTCTTTTGGTTGCGGCGTTTAGCCATGTGTACCCCTTAATAAAACAACCGACGAGTGAGCGACATTTACTCAGCGCTCAAAAATCCAGCCTGCGTGACAAGCTGGTGAAGCACTGACTCAAAAACCGAAGAAGTGAGAAGATCACTTTAACATAATCTGTCGAAGCTGGTGGACACTAAGTTAGGTGAAGCTAAGCAGGGCTGGAGCGTTTTGAGTTTTAAGGGATGAGTTTTGAGCTTCATGTTGTTTCTCTCACTCCGTACACCTTGGGGCAAGAAAGCAGGAGTTAGGAGCCAGAAGCGAAGAGGAGCAGAAGGATAAAGGCTAAAAGTTGGGTCAGTGGTTAGCGTCAATCACTCCTCACCCTCAACAAGGGTTGCTGCCCAGTGCAGTGCTTCAGCAGGCGTTGTGATTTTTGCCTCGGCTCTGGCTAGCTGAATGGCTGATAATAGCCGTCCAATGCGCGGGCCGGCAGGCAACTGCAAAGCCGTCATCAGATCTTGCCCCGTCAACAAAGGGCTGGCATGGGCAACGGGATCGCCAGGCGTGAGAAACCGTTGCATCAGCGGCGCAATCGCCTCCACAGGCATACCCAGGGCGATCGCAAGCAGGGCGATCGCGGGAAACGTCGCGCCTGCACTTTGAAAGAACTCATACTGCTGTCGAAGTGACAGATCAAGTGGCGTTAAGGGTTGTAGGTTCCAAGTGCTATCACTAGCACTAGCGATGACAGCATCAGCCGTGGCGCTAGGACAGAGCTGGGGCAGGCATTTAAGGATAGTGCTGACTGCCTGCACCTCTGTGCGGCTGTACTTGAGTCGCCGTAGTTGCAGCTCGGCTTGAGCAACGTTGGACGGCAGCAAACTTGCCAGCTTGGCGGTAGTGAGCCAGGTGCGCGTCGAACCGGATACGGTTAGCTCTGGCTTTTGTAGGGACGATCGCTCTCCATCAGGGCTTTTGCAGGGCTTATGACGCTGTTTGGGGACGTTGCGAATCCGGCTGAACAATGCCCAGGCAAAGTCAGGCATGGTTTCTTGCAGCGTTCCAGCCGTCTGGTCGATCGCCGCCACCAATGCCAAACTTTGAGCGGTCGCTGCGGGGAACCAATCGTCCAGCAGCGCATCTTGCCATGCCATTGTGAGCCAGGTCGTACCGCTTGTGGCACTCAGGAGGTAGTTGAGTTCTGACTGCACCCGTTCAGCGGCAATGCGTTGCAAAAGCGCTGCCAATTTTCGGATGACCGATCGCGTCTCTGCTTCGACCGTAAAGCCAAGCTGTGCTGCCTGCCGATAGGCTCGCAGCAGCCGTAGGGGATCTTCCCGCAAATTTTCGGGCGCGATCATCCGCAACTGATGCTTTTGCAAATCGGCGTAGCCGTGCAGCGGATCGAGGAGCTGATCGGTATGAGGATTGTAGGCGATCGCATTCACCGTAAAATCCCGTCGCTCTAAATCTGCTTCTAGTGTCGCTCCCACCTGTTGGGCAAAGTCTGCCGTGCCCTGCTCAAAGACAACCCTTGCAATCTGACGGTCTGCATCCAGCAGCACAAACCCCGCCTTATAGTGTCGGGCGATCGCCTGTGCTGTCTCCACTGCACCTACAGGCATCACAAAATCGAGATCCAGATACTCGCTTTCTCGCTCCAGCAGCGCATCTCGCACGGTGCCGCCCACTAAATATGCCGAATGTGGCAACCACTCCAGGCTAAAGGGCCATGTTTTGGGAGAGAGCGCAGAGGACACTGCTGGAACACTCAATTGATACTTTAAATCCAAAAGCTGATTCAAGCCCGTCCAATCCACCCATCGCTGACTGTACAATCTGACATTAAACAATCTGGCGCTAAAACCTCTGAGCGCCTTCACTCAACTACCACAGCCTAACGTTGCCAGCAACTCTCTGCACGTGACGACAAAAATCAGTGCAATGAAAATCAACCTGGTAGCCGCTGCATGATGAGTGCGTCTGAGCTAGAGTAACAGAAAAGCATCTGACATTCTGAATGTTCACGCTTTGAAGCGAGAAAGTTGAGCCATGTGTATTTGCATTAACTGTCATTACGTCGATCGTTGCACCACCTACAACGCAGTCGAACATCAGCATCAACAGCCGCACCTGACCGAAACGCCAGATTTTGAGGCGACAGAGCCGACGATTAACGTCAATATTCGTCAAGATGGCGAAATCATTGAGATGGAATGGGATGTGGTCGGTTGCCTGAGCTTTGCCGAAGAAAAAGGCAAATGGTCGAAGCTGCGTCCGGGTGAACTGGTGCCGACATAAAGGTTTTTAGATCCCCGACTTCTCCAAGAAGTCGGGGATCTGGGAAGTCTTAGTCCGTCACCTTTCCGCGCAAGGTTTTGATCTGTCCTCGCTTGGTTTTGCTGTCGAGTCGTTTGCGCTGAGAGCTACGGGATGGCTTGCTGGGTTTGCGTGGCTTGGGTAACA